>NZ_JAIVFV010000049.1 GCF_020829445.1 Nostoc sp. CHAB 5836 | reverse complement strand
CATCATGACAGGGATGGGAATGCCGCGCAGAACATTAGAGCAGAGGGTATCAGAATAATAAAGGCGGAAGGTTCAGCCGTCTCTGCTGTAGGAGGGGAGGTAAGTCCTACTCTTGGACGAAAGTCTATAGTAGTGGCACTCCCCCTTGATTACAGAAGCCCCAACTTCAGCCGTACTCGGCAAGTTGGGGTAGTTCACACGTTTATCTTGGTTAATTCGACTTCCCGTCGCCTGGGTACTTCATGAATCATGAAATCGTAAGCCATATCAGTACGGGGGAAAATAGCACGGGCTTCCTTGAGGAGATCCTTCAACTCCAAGGTATTTCCGGGAGCATAGCGGGGACTAAAATGACTCATAATCAGCCGATGTGCCCCAGCAGCTAAAGCTGTTTGTGCTGCCATTGTAGTTGTTGAATGCAAGCGCTGAAAAGCCATATCTGCATCCTGATGGGCAAAGGTTGCTTCATGAATTAATACATCTGCATCGGTTGCTAATTCAACAGCACCATCACAATAAATTGTGTCTGTACAATAGGCAATCTTTCGACCAATTTCTGTAGGGCCGCATAATTGAGTGCCATCAATCACCCTTCCGTCAGCAAGAGTAACAGTTTCACCGTGCTTGAGTTGACCGTAAATGCGACCAGGAGGAATTTGCAACGCCTTGGCTTTTTCCACATCAAAGCGTCCTGTGCGGTCTTTTTCGGCTACGCGGTAGCCAAAAGCTGTAATGCGGTGATGCAAATTACCGCAGGTAACGCTAAAGTCTTCGTCTTCATAAATTACCCCTGGACGGATGGCATGAACTTTGATCGGGTAAGAAAAGTGTGTGTAAGAGTAACGTGAGGCGGCTTGAATGTAATCATTTAATCCAGGTGGGCCATAGATATCAATTCGTTCCACATTGCCAGCCAAGCCGCAAGTAGCAAGAAGTCCCATTAAGCCAAAGATGTGGTCGCCGTGCATATGGGTGATAAAAATTCGGGAGAGTTGACTGATTTTCAGTTCACTCCGCATAATTTGATGCTGGGTGCCTTCGCCACAGTCAAATAACCACAGTTCTGCCCTTTGGGGTAATCTCAGGGCGACGCTGGAAACGTTGCGCGATCGCGTGGGTACCCCGGAACTCGTCCCTAAGAATGTTATCTGCACAATGTTCTTTAGTCTTCCTATTGCTCAATTTGCAGCTCTATTTTCTATAGTGGCACGGTTATTGAGCAAAATACTTAGGATTTTGGGGATAAGTAGGTCGGTGCAATTAAAGCTAACTGGCTAAGGCTGTCATTTGTCATTGGTCATTTGTCATTGGTCATTAGTAAGGGTTTTAAGCTTATTTACGTTTCATAATCTACTTGTGTATTTTCGCACAGATGTACTTAGTTCACAGGAAAATGTGAATCCTTAATAATCTCAGCGCTGCTGAAGTAAGCTATTACTAGATTTGCTAGGGATCGCCAAGCACTTCTTTTTTTTTATTTAGCCATGTCTTTAACTAAAACTGTCAAAAAAGATAAAATTCTCGTTGTCGATGATGTTTTGGACAATCTACTGGTCTTAGAAGCAGTCCTAGAAGATGAGGACTATCAAATTAGCTTGGTGAAAGATAGCAAAATAGCTCTGGCTATGGTTGAAGAGTCACCGCCAGACTTAATTCTCCTAGATGTGATGATGCCGGAGATCGATGGCTATGAATTTACTCGACGCATCCGACAGAATCAGGTGTTGCCATTTATCCCCATTCTGCTGCTCACGGCTCACTATGAGTCTAGCGTTGTTGAAGGACTCGACGCTGGTGCAGATGACTTTATTCGTAAACCATTCGATCATGATGAACTTCATGCACGAGTGCGATCGCTCCTGCGCCTCAAGCATAGTATCGACGAGCGAGATCAGATGGCTAACCTCCGGGCTGATTTTGTCTCACGTTTTACTCACGATTTACGCATACCACTGGTAGCCTCTAACCGGGTATTAAAATTATTGCTGGAAGGCAGGTTTTGCGAAGTTTCACCAGAATTGGAAGAACTAATTGATACCATGATTGGCAGTAATCAAGACCTGCTGGAAATGGTAAATACCTTACTAGAAGTTTATCGCCATGAAGCCGGCTGTAAAACCTTAAAAATTTCTCCTTGCAATATTCAGGAATTAGTTAGTGAAGTTTCTCAAGAATTAACTCCCTTAGCTGAAGAAAAAGGATTAGCTGTAAACATTGATAGAGGTGAAACTGCAAGCACCATCATGGGCGATCGCTTAGAACTGCGGCGAGTTTTGACAAATATCATCGGCAATGCCATCAAATTTACAGACAAAGGTTCTGTAGATATTCACTCCTATCTGACTCCGGTAGCTGTGAATATTGATATCCAAGATACAGGGCCCGGAATTTCTCAACCAGATCAGGCAATATTATTCGAGCGATTTCGTCAAGGAAAACACCAGCGTTCTGGTAGTGGTTTGGGACTATATCTATCTCGCTGCATTATCGAAGCACATCAAGGCACAATCGATGTAACATCTGAACCAGGGCAGGGTAGTACATTCACTATACGTCTACCAGTCGCTGGTGAAAACTAACTGTTTGTCATTTGTCATTTGTCATTTGTCATTTGTCATTGGTCATTGGTCATTTGTCATTTGTCATTGGTCATTAGTAAGGGTTTTAAACTTATTTACGTTTCGTAACATACTTGGATTTTTTCGCACCAAGGTACTTATTAAGAATATAGACTATGAAGTACTTATTTCTAGTTTGGGTGCTTATACTTTCCTTAGTCGCTCCTAGTGCAGCGATCGCTGACCACAAGCCGCTTTACCTCTATGCTCAAGTAAAACAGCCCTATACTTTAATATCTGGACTTGGGACAATCCACCATCCAGTTTCCACTTCTAATCCCCAAGCCCAAGAGTTTTTCGATCAGGGATTAAATTTGATTTATGCTTTCAATCATGATGAGGCGGTGCGTTCTTTTCAACACGCTGCCAAACTCGATGGGCATTTAGCGATCGCATATTGGGGTATTGCTCTGGCTCTAGGGCCCAATATTAACTTAAATGTAGACCCCAACCGGGAATTAGCTGCTTACCAAGCAGTACAGCACGCTTTGGCACTTTCCACTCAAGCATCTACCCAAGAACGAGACTACATTAACGCCTTAGCAAAACGTTACTCCCAAGATCCGGATGCAGATTTGTATCAGCTAGCAGTAGACTACGCCAAAGCAATGGCAAAGTTAGTCAAGCGCTATCCTGATGATTTAGATGCGGCGACGCTTTATGCAGAAAGCTTGATGGATCTGCATCCTTGGCAACACTGGACTAAAGATGGCAAGCCACAGCCAGATACAGAAGAAATTGTCGCTATTTTAGAATCAGTTCTCCAACGTAACCCAAATCATACAGGAGCTAATCATTACTATATCCATGCAATGGAAGCTTCGCCTTCCCCACAACGGGCCCTTGTCAGTGCTAAACGGCTAGGAACCTTAGCGCCAGCAGCAGGACACTTGGTACATATGCCTTCCCATATTTATTTTCGTGTGGGAGATTATGAAGGGGCAATGCAGGCAAACGTGCAGGCGATCGCTCAAGATGATATTTACATCAACAAATATCAAGTCCAGGGCACTTACCCCATGATGTACTACAACCACAATGTATATTTCCTCATGGTGGCCAGCAGTATGGCAGGAAAATATCAAGCTGCTCTCCAAGCCGCAGAGACTTTAGTCGCCAATGCTACTGCTATTGACCCGTATGCACCAATGCTTGAAGGATTCCTGGGGAGTAAAATGTTAATTCAGACACGCTTTAGTGATTGGGATGCGATCTTAAAAACTCCTGTCCCTAATGTTCATTTGCCCACCACTACAGCACTTTGGCATTTTGCTCGCGGTATGGCAATGGCAGCCACAGGCAAACTTGAAGATGCAGTCACTGAAAGTCGGACATTACTAGCTGCCAAACAGGGAATTTCCACCGAAGCAACTATCGGTTTGAGTCCCGCCAGTCGTATTTTAGACATTGCCTCAAAAGTTCTAGATGCCAAAATTGCTAGAGAAAAGCATGATTATGAATCTGCTATCAAATTATTACAAGAAGCAGTAGCAGTAGAAGATACTCTCGATTACGTGGAACCACCAGATTGGTACTTTCCCACGCGGGAATCTTTGGGTGGTGTGCTTTTGGCTAAGGGTGATTATGCACAAGCTGAGAAAGTTTTTCGTGCTGATCTAAAAAAGTATCCCCATAATGGGCGTTCTCTATTTGGCTTACAGACAAGTTTGCAAGCATTGGGCAAAGACAGGGCTATTTCATTCTAGACATAAACCACCCGGAACTGAAAGTTCCGGGCTCATAGCTAAAGTCCGTTAAAACGGACTATAACCTTTTCTCAGTCGTCTTTAGACGACTTTCACTATTAGACTCAGAATTCATTCTGAGGCGGGCTAGATGAGAATGAAATAGCCCTGGGGCAAAGATGACGCAGTTCAACTTGTCAAAGCTGAATTGGAAACAGCTTGGAAAGGTGATGATCACCAACTTGGGTTGCTCATTAAATCCGAACACCCCCAAAAAGACAAAGGGTAGCCAGTGCGGCAACAGGGGTCTCCCAAAGTAGAGGAGTCAGCCGCTTTTTTGGGTCTCCTGACTTGAGTGGACTGGCGTGTGGGTGCAATACCTGTGGGAATACGCTTGGCTTTGTGGATGATTGTAGGTTGGGTTGAACTTTAGTGAAACCCAACAAATGCCTGAAAATGTTGGGTTTCGTTCCTCAAACGCCACGTGCTACCCTGCGGGAACGCTAAAAGCGAACAAGTCTCTTAACCCGCAAGGGCGCAGTGGCTCCCCAACCTACGCAAATTTATTTTTACGGCTTAACCCAAGCGTATTGATACCTGTGGGAATCATAACTAAATTAATGGATTCAGATTTGTTGCCTGACTTTGCCTTTCATATTAAAATTTTGAAGTAATGCTTCATGGTTAATGCAGTCAAACGTTCAATTCGGATATTAAAGATGCGCCCCTGCATATCTGTTTTTTTTTATCACCCTACAGAATTTATCTTTTTCCGTTTCCAACCCTTTTTTGCGGTGGGCTGTACTTAGGGTAGTGAGGGGCGGGCGATCGCACTTAAGCGATCGCATCACTGGTTAACTATCTGTTAACTATCTACAAATGGATGCACAGAGCTGGCTCCTATGTCATCCTATGATTAGGAGAGTTAATTCAGTGATGTCTTTGGTTTTAGTATTGAAAGGCTTTTTCCTTTTAGTATTTACAGACTTCTCAGAGAAATTAAAATCTCTACACAGTGATGATTTTGGAGAGAATCGATGTCAATTTATGTAGGTAACCTCTCTTATGATGTTACACAAGAAGATTTAAGTGGTATTTTTGCAGAATATGGTACTGTAAAGCGAGTTCAAGTACCTACTGACCGGGAAACAGGTCGTCCGCGAGGCTTTGCTTTTGTGGAAATGGGAACTGAAGCTGAAGAAGCAGCTGCCATTGAAGCCCTCGATGGTGCTGAGTGGATGGGTCGTGACCTGAAAGTGAATAAGGCTAAACCCAAGGAAGACAGAGGTGATCGAGGTTCCTTTGGTGGTAATCGCGGCGGATACGGTGGTGGTGGCGGTGGACGCAACCGCTACTAACCTGGGAAACAAAAAAAATTTACCTAGAGTCTTAAGTCAGACAAGGAGTCTGTCTTTTTTTTGCAATGTTAGTGCCTCTATAGCCATTGATCAAGTCAACTTAGTAGGAGAAATAATGACGCAAGTAATTGTAGGTGACAATGAACACATTGAATCAGCCTTACGACGATTTAAGCGAGAAGTTTCCAAGGCTGGAATTTTTCCAGATATGAGAAAGCATCGTCATTTTGAAACGCCCCTCGAAAAACGCAAGCGCAAAGAAGTTGCCAAGCACAGACAGAGTAAGAGAAGCTTTCGTAATTAAGGGCTGACTAGTACCGCAAGGCGGAAGTTAAAAGTCAAAAACCAAAAGTCACCCATGCTTTGATTTTAGGCTTTCTGGCTATATTTAAATGGTAGGTTTATTTCCGCCGACCTGTACTAGATATAAACGAATGCCCTCATCGATTATGAGGGTTTTCCTTTTGCCTATTTTAAAAATCAGGAAACCTAAAGAAACGCTAAAATCAAGTCAGCCTTTGTATTGTAGCGGTTGTGTCCCACATCACTCAGAGTGCGGTTCACTGCATAAATCCTGATTGTCAACGTCCTTATCCTCAGCCTTGGGGAAACAAATTTTGCAACAGCTGTGGCGCACCGCTAGAGTTGTTAGACCGCTATGTCCCACTTCAGCCGTTGGGATCGGGAGGATTTGCTCAAATCTACACGGTTTGGGATGAAAAAACTCAAACCGAAAAAGTGCTGAAAGTGTTGGTAGAAGATTCACCAAAGGCACTGGAATTATTTACCCAAGAGGCGGCGGTTTTATCTAGCTTGAAGCATCCGGGTGTCCCCGCAGTCGATGCCGATGGATATTTTCACGTAAAGTTGTTCAATCCCAAACCGCACCAACTGCCTTGTCTGGTAATGGAAAAAATCAATGGGCGGACTTTAGAGGAGATATTAAAAAAGTTTCCCCAAGGCTGTCCAGAGGATTTGGTTTTAAACTGGTTTGCCCAAGCTGTACAGATTTTACAAGAATTACACAAACGTCAGATTATTCACCGGGATATCAAACCTTCTAATTTAATGCTGGGCACGTCTTTGTCAACTGTAACCCCGCCTCCAGGGCAAACAGAAGGCGATCGCCTAGTATTAATTGATTTTGGGGGCGCAAAACAATTCAGCGCCTCTAAACTACGTTCTCAGTCTAGTTCCACCCGATTATTTTCTTCTGGCTACAGTCCACCAGAACAAGTGACTGGAGGTATTGTCGGGCCAAGTGCCGATTTTTATGCCCTTGGTCGAACGGTGATTGAATTACTAACAGGTAAATACCCCCTAGAGTTGGAAGATCAGCAAACTGGGAAATTGCGCTGGCGAACTGAGGTGAATGTCAACCCACAACTAGCAGATTTGCTAGATGAGATGGTGCAGGATGATGTGCGATCGCGTCCAGCAAATGCAGCTATGATTCAAAAACGTTTGGCGAAGATTTCTCAACCATTACCAGTAGCAGGGTTGTTTGCCCAACTGCGAAACAAGATTAAACAAGCTTCAACGCAAGCTGACCAGAGATTTACACTACTAACACAAGCTATTGAACAAATTTGGGCTAACTTGAGCCAAGCTGTCACCAAAACCGTTATTTTTATTACTCAGTCAATCATCAAAATTTTTCGAGCTTGTTTGGCGACGATTTGGGCGATGATTCTGAGTAGTATGGGCGCTTGTTTTGGTGCGATCGCTGGTTTTATTTTGGCCTATCGCACCAGCTTGGGGCGTGGGGTTGTGGAATTTATTTCGAGTCAGCTAAAGGAATTAGTGCCAAATACTCAACCCGTCTTCGGGGCAGATATTTTGGTGTTCGTTGCAGCTGGCTGGGGAACCGCTTGGGGACTGACAGCATCCGGGTGTTTTGGTCAACGGAGGCGGTTTTTAGTGGCGTCCTTGATGGGCATAATTAGCTATGGCTTCGGCTGGTTGATTTTGCAATTAATCACACCAAAAGATAGTGGTGAGGGCTTAGTGGCAGTGATTTTAGTAGCGGTTTGCCTACTCATCTTAAGCTTAGGACTTCGCGGCCATCACATAGTGTACGCTGTATTCGCTGCCTTTGGCAGTGCGATCGCCTATGCCGTTTTGATTCTTTTGAGGTTAGCACCTCCGATATTCCAATTTACCAGTCAACCAGCCTGGTCAGAGTTATACTCACCTCTGGCTTTTTTTGGTTCTGTAGGCTTCTTTATCAGCTTCTGGTTAGGAGTGAGTTACTACCTAATTGTCCCTGGATTGCGCCTTTTAGGGTGGCGGTGAGGGAGGTGGGGGAGGTGGGGGAGATGGGGGAGATGGGGGAGATGAGGGAGATGAGGGAGATGGGGGAGATGAGGGAGATGGGGGAGAAGTAATCAATTCCCAATTCCCAACTCCCAATACCTAAAAACAAGATCCCCCTAGTCGTATTTTTCATCGAGCTAGGGGGATCACATATGTGGTAGTCTATAATTGGTTCGGTATAGTTGCTTACGAATCGATTCTATAGCTTATATTTCAGTTTGAGTAGTCTTACCATTAGAATTTATAGTATTTTTATAGCTTCTTAATCAATGCTTCATCCTTGTTATTCGCTAGGGAAGCGGTATATGTAAGTATGACAGTACGCGATGTACGTAACTCGTGATTTTTGGAGATATCAGTAAAAAATATGAAACTTAAGATTGTTGCTACCGTCGCCCTGTTAAGTTGTTTCGGGTTTGCAGAGCAGTCCCTTGCATTAAATCAGCTAGACTTGGATCAGTTGAAGGCAACAAGTGCCTGTCCCCGGTGTAATTTGAGTGGTGCTGACTTAACTAAACTGAATCTAAGTGGAGCAAATTTGCGAGGGGCTGACTTGAACAGTGCTATATTATCTCAAGCTGATCTCACGAATGCGGATCTCACTGGTGCAAATTTAGCAGTTGCGCTTCTGAATTCGGCGAATCTCAGAGGTGCTTCTTTAACAGGAGCAAATTTAAAATCAGCATCCTTGGAAAATGCCGATTTGTCTTTTGCCGGCTTCATCAGCGCTAATTTGGAAGCCGCAAGCTTAAAAGATGCCAAATTGCAGTTTACTAATTTTCGCGGGGCTAACTTCCGACTAACAACTTTAGCTAATGGTGTCGTCACCTCCGACAAACCTTATGGCTGGTCGTTAGAGCGTCAAAATGCTAGAGAATGTAACGAATTCAAACCGGAAAATACTTTAGGCACAACCTGTTATTCAAAATAAACTGGGGAGTAGGCAATGGGGCATTTCCAACCCTTTACACCTACAACTTCTTGAAGTATCTGGCGGTCGGGAACAGCCCGAAACCCAGCTTTTCATAGGTACAACGTGCCGGGTCATGTCCAGGATCGCCTCCGGTTTCGACCATAGCAACGGACATTCCAGCAGTTTTCATCCAATCAAGAGCGAATTCCACCAGAGCCGTGCCAATGCCTCGACGTTGATAGTCTGGATCGACAGCGATCATGTAGATTTCTCCTAAGCTGCTCTGTGAGTGGAGTTTCACGGCTACAAAGCCCACGGTTGAGCCAGAGTCCATCGCCGTTGGCGGGTCTTCTCTTCGAGACGCTACGGGAACGACCGCAACCCACACCTTTGTCTCCTCTGCCGTACAGACTTCCTCGACAGCCTTTTGCTGGCTTACACGCCAATCGGCGGGATACAGTTCCCGGTACACGTCAAAGTCCATCGCTTTCTGAATGGAATCAAAGACCGGAGTCCATGCCCGAAGCGAAAGACGAATGACGGCATCAAGTTGACGAGGGTCGTATGGTTCAATTCGCATTTCGGTAGAGCAATTTAAAGTTAAAGGCTAGTACCATATCATAAAATAATTTGGGAGCATCCCAATGCAAGCTTAAATTTTTTCCCTCACCCCCAGCCCCTGTCCCAAAGATGGGAGAGGGGAGACATAATTCTAGTTCCCCGAATCCCGAACATGGGATTCGGGGTTCGGGGGTGAGGCCTATCAAAGTTTTTGCACATTTGGGATGCTCCCAATAATTTTGTAATAGACATCTAGTGAAATTAGATATACGTTACCCAGAACGCTTGTAGAGACTTAGCAGTGCTTGTAGAGACGTAGCAGTGCTACGTCAAAACAATTCTTTTTCACCAGATGTCTAATAGGTCTATTAATTCTTCTCCTCCCTTCCCTGCTTGTTCTTAACTATCCTTGTATAAGTAAGTTGGCGCAAAAAAATCAAAGTATGTTACGAAACGTAAATAGCCTTAAAATCTTTACTAGTGACCAATACTTCGACTTCGCTCAGTACAAGTGACAAAGGACAAATGACAGCCTTAGCCAGTTAGCTTTAATTGCGCCGACCTACTTACCAAAAGCATTTTGTTTGTTAACAGTTCTTTATCATGGGAAAAAAGCCTATAGATTAATTGAATCGATGCTTACCCGTATTAAAGACTTAGCAGCAAAACTAGCGCCCCGTTTAATTGAAATTCGCCGCCACATCCACTCTCACCCAGAACTCAGCGGTCAGGAGTACCAAACAGCAGCGTTTGTAGCTGGTGTTCTGTCTTCTAGTGGGCTGCACGTACAAGAAGGAATTGGCAAAACTGGCGTTATTGCAGAACTGCAAGGTACTAGCCAAAATGAGCGTTTATTGGCAATTCGCACCGATATGGATGCCTTACCAATTCAAGAAAGCACCAATTTGGAATATGCCTCTCGCGCAGAGGGTATTATGCACGCTTGCGGTCATGATGTCCACACCACAGTGGGGTTAGGAACGGCAATGGTGCTGTCCCAATTGGCTGAGGAATTGGGTGGGAAAGTGCGGTTTTTATTTCAGCCAGCTGAAGAAATTGCTCAAGGCGCAAGCTGGATGGTGAAAGATGGGGCGATGGAAAATGTTTCGGCTGTATTAGGGGTTCATGTTTTCCCTTCTATCCCCGCAGGTTCTATTGGTGTGCGTTACGGGGCGTTGACAGCCGCAGCTGATGATTTAGAAATTCTGATTATGGGAGAATCTGGACACGGGGCGCGTCCCTATGAGGCCATTGATGCGATTTGGATTGCTTGTCAAGTGGTTACTGCAATGCAACAAGCCATCAGCCGGACGCAGAATCCCTTGCGTCCTGTAGTATTGAGCATCGGGAAGATTAATGGTGGCAGAGCGCCGAATATAATTGCAGATAAAGTGCAGTTACTGGGAACCGTGCGATCGCTCCATCCCGAAACCCGCGCCCATCTTCCGAACTGGATTGAAAATATTGTATCTAATGTTTGCCATACCTACGGAGCAAACTATCAAGTCAATTATCGCCAAGGTGTACCCAGCGTCCAAAATGATTATGCACTGACGCAATTGTTACAATCAGCCGCCGAAGAAGCTTGGAGTAGCGATCGCGTTCAAGTCTTACCCGAACCTTCCCTTGGTGCTGAAGATTTTTCGATGTATTTGGAACACGCCCCCGGTTCTATGTTTCGCTTGGGTGTAGGCTACAAAGAAAGAATGATTAATCACCCATTACACCATCCCCAATTTGAAGTCGATGAATCTGCAATTATCACCGGGGTTGTAACTATGGCATACACGGCTTATAAATACTGTCAGCAAAATTTGTAAATAAAAACTCCCAGCAGATAAACGCTGGGAGTTTTTGTTTAATTTTAGGACTTACGCAAAGGCAACGGAAAACGAACCACAGAGAACGCAGAGTTCACGGAGGAATGAGAGTTTGAGAGGGTTTTTGCGTAAGTCCTAAATTTGAATCTTACTCCCCTTCCCTTGTAGGGAAGGGGTTGGGGGTTAGGTCTGTATTGCACTCAAGCAAGAAGTGCTATAGAAAGTCTGAAAGCTTCCTATACATTAGATTCGCTAACAACACCTAGTTTTTGTTGAATTCTAGTTTTAGCAGCTTTGAATTCAGTAGCAAGTTGTTCACTTTGGTCGGTAGTCAAGTTGTTGCGAATGGCAGCAAACATTGTGGTTTCTTCTTGACGAATATGATCGCCAATGGCATCCAATAGCTGTTTGACTTTCTCTTTGAACTGGGGCGAAGATGGGCTAATGGCCTTAATTTCTTCTAACGCCTGCTTGGCATGGGCTTGTTCATCAAACAGTTCTTGAGTGTTATCTTGACCGTAGAAAGGGCGTACTCTTGGATAAACTACTTCTTCTTCAGCTTCAGAATGGGCAGTTAAATCCTTGTAAATTTGACCGAAGTACTCTTGGATTTTTTGTGGATCGTTGCTTTGTAGTAGTTGGGTGAATAGGGTATTTACCTTGTTGTGATCAAGGCGGATTACATCTTGGATATTTAGATCCTTTTTGTCGCTGTTTTGAGTCACAGCACTACCTACTACACCACTTACCGCAGCCATCGCGTCTTGGACACGTGCCCAAATTCCTTGATCTGCATCTTGTCCAGTTAGTTCACGGACACCTAGAATTTCCAGAATGCCTTTGAGTTGCTCTTGGTGAGCGCGGTTTTCAAAGTTAATGGTATTCAAAGGTGCGATCGCTAGCAACACATCAGCACCTACTTTTTGAGCAGCCTTGTGAACTATCAAGCCACTCATTACTAATTGATGTTTCAGTAATTCATGCTGAGATACTTTTTCATAGAGGCTCAACTCAGAACCTTTGAACAATTCGCGAGCTTTTTCAATGAATTGGGTAACGGTATTTTTGGGTTCAGCCTGAATGCCATACTGACCGATTACAGTTTCTAGAACCCCAAGGTTTTTTTCGTCATCACTGATGAAATTTCGGATGCGATCGCCAATTTCCGCATCCAGTCCTTCTTTCAAAAGTGATTGCTCATTTTCGATTACTAACTTTTGGAGTGCTTTGATGCTTGCCAATTTTACAGCAATAGCATTCCGTTTCGTATCATCTAAAGTGGCTACCATCCGTAGTTCTCCTCGGCAAAGTGTTTATCGTTATTACTTGATATAACTTTGACATAGGGCTTAGGGATATTCCATCTTTCTTTTGAGCGATCGCTCTCACAACCTAGGGTAGATAAACACAACTTTTCGTTACATTTTCTGTTCTTATACTTTTAGATAGATAATATTTAAATCTGGATTCTATCCCGAGGCAGATAAAATATTAATAATCTAAGATTTCTTTAAGAACACCTTTTAAATCCACCTCAGTAGGGCGTTTTTCAAATTGCTCGTGGCTATAAATCCACACAAGCTTGATTACATAATCAGTTGTATTGACTAAATACATTAATCTAATTTGTCCCGAAGCGCCTTTGGATACCTTGAACTCTAGCTTGTGAAATGACCATCCTTGAGGTAATTCAATCTTTCTAGGCAAAGGTTCGTTACGAGAATTGATCGGATATTGGTCTTCAATTAAATCTTCCAAAACTTCTGCGACACACTCAACAAAATCCGATCTGTAGGCTTTTGCGAGTTTTTTGAAAGAACGGTTGAAATTATCGGATTTTTCAATCGAGAAGGGAGTTGAGCCAGTCACGCACCTCTCCTTTACGAATAGGAGTTGATGATTCCGAAGTACAAGCGTCTTTTAAAATTTCCCGCATTACGAATTGATACGCCGGATGATCACGCTCTATTTGGTCTAGTTTCTGATGCCCCAATGCTTTCAAGTCTTCAAGAAGAATTGCCTTAGTTGAGCTAGCTTCAGGTAGCAAACCTAACCTAACCTTTTTCCAAGGAAACTCCAAGTGCGTCATACCACTAAGTTGATAAGCATGGTAGCCACCAAAATATTCCCATACTTCTTCTAGAAGTTGTCTCTTATCCTCAGGTATCTCTAACAGTAATTCTTGACTAGGAATAGGTAATTGATTAGCTTCAAATTCACTGTAAAACCTGTAAGCCGGAGGACAAACAGGGCCATAGCGCCATGCTTGTATTTCTTCTTCAAACAATGGCTCGTCATACATCGCCAAATGTAAGCTTTGTGCGTAATACAGAAGCTTTTGAACCTTCATGTTGGTCATTTCTGCTTCTATACTGTCTTCGTAAGCTCTGACGATGAAGTAGCGAGCCACATTTAGACAATCAATCATAATCAGACTCGTAAATTAAGACTGGTTAACTATCTTTAGGTATTTTTAATGAACACCCATATAGTCATGCCTTAGCTAGGAATAACCATAGCATAACCCAACGCATTAAAATCAGTAGTTAGTAAATCATTTAAAAAATGTCGAATCTTAGCTTCATCAAAAATTCGTTAAGGTTATGCTAGTTTGACATTATAGAGGTTGCCAGGTGCATAAAGTACATATCAAAACCTCAACCCGATAAAGCACAGTTTCATCCGGTTGAGGTTAATCTCTACCTAACTCTTACAGAATGTTTGAAAATTTAAAGGGTGTTAAAGGAGATCGATAAGTAAGTGCCTAAAATAATAGGCAACGACTTTTCAAACATCCTCTTAGGCTTGGGAGAGTGAGATGTTGCCAAAAATAATTTTCAAACATCCTCTCATTAGGAAAGGCTATAGCAGTGCCACAAAATAGGATACTCCATAGATTTGTAACATCGCCAAGCACTTTCAACTGCTCTTTAATAAGAATAGAAGGATGAGATTGAGTCATTGGATATTCCAACATTTTCAACCCAAGAATAGTTTCCTGGGCCTAACGTTCTACTAAAACCTGTTCTGTTAGCATCTGCGTAGAATGTCCATGTTCCCTCAAAAATTTTAATTGAAGAAATTCTATCGTTCCAACGACGTCCTACATAATCATAGCTATCGGCTGTCTCCCAACTATCACCTCTAAAGTTTATATCTTCATAGACTTTTAAGAAAGGATATGCACCACTAATGGTTTCGGCTTCTTCAGAGGTCATTTCTGAGTAAAGTGAACTCATCTCGATAGTTTTCATGTCTTATGTTGTCCTACTTTTGGTGTAAATATATCTACATACTACAAGGAAAGCTATAGCAACCTCAAATGATTCATGACAAAACACTATCTTAGCTTATTAAAACTAAGTCGAAAATATGACAATTAAGTTTTGACAAAAACAAAAGCTTTCAGAGAGATTACCCTCACATTTATACGTATTGCTTCAGTTTCAAAACAAAGCTAAGTTTTCGCCTACGTGTTTTCTCAGTAATGATTTATGACTGCCATATGAGGCTTCAATTAATAAGTTATCACTTTTTTAAAAAAGTGAATTTACTTTAATACGAAACTTTACTTTTTATCATCAAAAGATTGCTTCCATTTTCCTTTATTAACCCAAGTTGCTAGTTACTCTTATGGGCGATCGCTTTGGAGAAGTTAAACAATAAAATCCTTTGAAAAAAGAAAATGATGAGGATTATATACTAAAGGAAATTAATTGCCATATATGCTACTAAAGACGACCTGTTGAAGGCGATTGAGCATAATAATCAAGATTGCGATTGCCTATTGTGACGAGTGGGAAGTGCGATCGCGTTTAACACCAAAGCAAAGCACCTCAACTCATCAACCGTAATTTTCAAGAGCAATACCGCCCTTTACATTCCCATTGTCAGTAAATCGAAAACTTTTGTAATTCAACTGTAATTAAAGTAAATAATAAGGGTTTCAGGCTACGTTTTCAGTCTTGCTTAAAGCGAACATCTGTTCTACTCAGTAGAGTCTAGCTATAAAGCAAGAGTTTAAACACTTATTCTAAGAGCATTTCAACTGATTAGCTTTGAAGTCTGAAATCAAATACAGAAAAGGCTTAGAGAAAAATTTGCGATTTACTACTTGTGGAGTTTACAAACCTCAGCGCAATTGTGACGATTACGCTAGAATTATTAAAGGTTCTTTACAGAGTTTGCTGATCATCCCCAATTCTGTTAAAACAGCCTAGCATTCAAATGTAAATCTAAAAACCCCCTCTAGAGTTCACCAAAAGCTTCTATGACGCTCCCAATTCGCAACGTCGCCATTATCGCCCACGTTGACCACGGCAAAACCACGCTGGTTGACGCACTCCTCAAACAATCCGGCATTTTCCGCGAAGGCGAAGACGTTCCGGATTGCGTTATGGACTCCAACGCCCTAGAACGGGAACGGGGTATTACTATCCTCTCGAAAAATACAGCCGTTCGCTACAAAGAAACACTAATCAATATTGTTGACACTCCTGGACACGCTGACTTTGGTGGCGAAGTCGAACGCGTACTCGGCATGGTTGACGGATGTCTTCTGATTGTCGATGCCAATGAAGGCCCCATGCCCCAAACGCGCTTTGTCCTGAAAAAAGCTTTAGAAAAAGGGCTGCGCCCCATCGTTATTATCAACAAAATCGACCGTGGAAAAACTGACCCCCACGTTGCTGTTGATAAAGTATTGGATCTGTTCTTGGAATTAGGGGCAGATGAAGACCAGTGTGATTTTACCTATCTGTTTGCCTCGGGTATGGCAGGTTTCGCCAAGGAAAGCTTGGAAGCAGAATCGGTAGATATGCAACCCCTGTTTAACGCAATTCTGCAACACGTTCCAGCACCAGTAGGCGATCGCAATAAGCCTCTGCAATTACAAGTCACAACCCTAGATTATTCTGAATATCTGGGACGAATTGTCATTGGCAGAATTCATAACGGTACGATCCGCTCAGGACAGCAGGCAGCTTTAGTAACAGAAGATGGCACTATTGTCAAGGGTAAAATTACCAAGTTGATGGGCTTTGAAGGGCTGAAGCGGGTAGACATGGAAGAAGCCACGGCAGGTTATATTGTCGCGGTGGCTGGTTTTGCTGATGCTTACATTGGGGAAACAATTACTGATCCTAATGAACCGCAAGCTTTACCACTAATTAAAGTGGATGAACCAACCTTGCAAATGGCCTTCTGGGTGAATGATTCGCCCTTTGCTGGTCAAGAAGGTAAGTTGGTGACATCAAGACAGATACGCGATCGCCTATTCCGCGAACTCGAAACCAACGTTGCTTTGCGTGTCGAAGAAACCGATTCTCCCGATAAATTCCTGGTTTCCGGTCGTGGAGAACTCCACCTGGGTATCTTAATTGAAACCATGCGTCGGGAAGGCTTCGAGTTTCAGGTATCTCAGCCACAGGTAATTTACCGTGAAATCAACGGTCAACCTTGTGAACCTTACGAACTTTTGGTGTTAGACATTCCTGCTGATGGTGTGGGTAGCTGTATTGAACGCCTGGGACAACGCAAAGGCGAAATGCAAGATATGCAACCAGGTAGTGGCGATCGCACCCAGCTAGAGTTTGTCATTCCCGCCCGTGGTTTGATTGGTTTCCGGGGTGAATTCATGCGGATGACTCGTGGCGAAGGTATCATGAACCACAGCTTCTTAGACTACCGTCCACTCAGTGGCGACATTGAAGCGCGTAACAAAGGTGTTTTAATATCCTTTGAGGAGGGCGTTTCTACCTTCTACGCCATGAGAAATGCCGAAGATAGAGGAGCATTCTTTATTACTCCAGGTACAAAGGTTTACAGAGGGATGATTGTGGGAGAACACACTCGTTCCCAAGATTTGGAACTGAATATCTGTAAGACCAAGCAGTTAACTAACCACCGCGCTGCTGGTGGCGATGAATTGGTGCAACTGCAAGCACCAATAGATATGAGCCTAGAGCGTGCTTTGGAATACATCGCAGCCGATGAATTGGTGGAAGTTACACCCCAATCGATTCGTCTGCGGAAGATGTCGAAGAAATTGGTGAAACGGTAAGTAAAGCAATAACTTAATTGATTGAGAAAGCCTGCTCATGCGGGCTTTTTGTTTTTCATCCCAACCTACACTGATTGATTTTATTACAAGTAATCACCCGAACTTGATATTATAGCGGTTCCCAATTGCATGGAATACAGACTTAACAAGAACAGCCCCAACCCTTGTAGCGTTGGGGAGTAATAGTAATACTCAAAGCCTCTCTCCTTTTAGGAGAGAGGTTTGGAGAGAGGTCAAAACCTAGTTTGATTTATTCTCACCGACTTACTTACTGAAAAACCGAAAATTTCACTCAAAAAAAATGAGGATGGTATATGCCATCCCCATTTGATTTTTTGTTATTTTACTGATTTCCAGATGGTAGCCAGAAAAGAGTTAGCTATTACAGTTGTGGTACATACTGCTGCTTCTCAGGTACTTCAGCGTACTCAGCCACAATCTGGCGGAATTCTTCGCCGTCAATGGTTTCCTTTTCGATCAGCAGATCGACTAAGCGATCAGTGACAGTGCGATGGTCACGGATAATCTTCTTGGCGTTTTCGTAGCATTCTTCGACGATCGCTCGCACTTGTCCATCAATGCGGGAGGCGATGGATTCGGAATACTCAGATCGGGTTGTCCAGTCACGACCCAAGAATACTTCTCCTTGCTGGCTTTCTAAGGACAGTGGCCCTAAGTCGGACATCCCGAAACGAGTCACCATCTGCCGAGCCATTCCCGATAACTGCTGCAAGTCTCCACCAGCACCAGTTGTGACTTCAGCAGCGCCAAAAATCACTTCTTCGGCGGCGCGACCACCCAAAGCACCAGTAATCCTCGCCCTCAACTGGGAACGGGAAATTAACCCCTGTTCTTCGTTGGGCGTAAACCAAGTTAAACCCTGTGCTTGTCCTCTTGGGATGAGTGTGACTTTCTGCACTGGGTCATGGTCTTTTAACAAAGTCCCAACTAAGGCGTGTCCAATTTCGTGGTAAGCAATTAAGCGCTTGCTCTTGCTGTCCACCAACGGAGTGCCTTCCATCCCAGCAACTACCCGATCCACTGCATCATCAATTTCGCGGAGGGTGATAGCTTCTTTGCGTCTCCTAGCAGTCAGAATTGCTGCTTCGTTGAGCAAGTTGGCTAAGTCAGCACCAGTAAATCCAGGAGTGCGGCGAGCGATCGCATCCAAAGATACACTAGTGTCTAATTTCTTGTTCCGCGCATGAACTTGCAAGATTTCCAAACGCCCTTTGATATCGGGTGCATCGACTGTTACTTGTCGGTCAAAGCGACCGGGACGCAACAAGGCTGAGTCTAGTACGTCGGGACGGTTGGTGGCAGCAATAATAATAATGCCTGTATTACCTTCAAACCCATCCATTTCGGTGAGCAATTGGTTAAGGGTTTGCTCTCTCTCGTCGTTACCGCCACCGATCCCAGCACCCCGTTGTCTGCCCACAGCGTCGATTTCATCGATGAAGATGATACAAGGGGCGTTATCTTTAGCTTTCTTGAACAAATCGCGGACGCGGGATGCACCCACACCAACGAACATTTCCACGAATTCCGAACCGGAAATACTGAAGAAAGGTACACCTGCTTCGCCAGCGATCGCTTTTGCTAGTAAAGTTTTACCAGTTCCAGGAGGCCCAACTAACAGCACTCCCTTGGGAATACGTGCGCCCACAGCAGTAAATCTTTCTGGCTGCTTAAGGAAGGTGACAACTTCTTGCAATTCTTCCTTCGCTTCTTCGATACCGGCTACGTCGTCAAATTTGACCCCGGTTTTTGCCTCCATTTGGAAACGCGCTTTGGATTTGCCAAAGTTCATCGCTTGACCTGGGCCACCGGGGAGGTTGCTAGAACGCCGGAACAAAAAGAACAGCCCGGTAATCAATAAAACTGGAAACACAAGATTGCCCAACAATCCCCAAATTGCGCCATCATTACGCATGGGGTGGGCATCAAAACTAATTGCTTTTTCTTTGAGCTTGCTAATTAACTCAGGAGCGTTAACAGGCAAATCCACACGCCACCTTTGGACACGATTTTCGATGTCTGGATCGCGGGCTTCTATAATTGCTGTCCTACCGCCTTCGTAAAGATCCACGCTAGTGACGCGATCGCCATCCAAGTATTCTAAAAAGCGACCATAAGTCATGCGGGTATTGGCTGCATTCTTACTCATGTCAACAGGAGCGCTTGCAAAGGCCCCTTGCCAGAAGAAAAAGCCAATTACCAAAGCCGGCAACGTCCAGAGTACTAGGACTTTCCAAGAGAATTTCATGTTAATTTGCCTCTAGATGCCTATAGAATTCATCAGCCCTAGTAACGGAATGTTGATCACTCTGTCACTTTCAGCTGTTAAACGGATGTTTATAAATCCATTTTGTTTAATTTGATCTCTTATCTGCACTGCCATAGAGCGATTGGCTGATTATGGCAATGCCAACAAGAATCTTAATTAAAGTTAACTTAATTTTAATACAATATCGCACGAGAAAAGGGAGGGTAAAGCGAAAGACCTTAGTCATTTGTCATTTGTCATTTGTCATTTGTCATTTGTCATTTGTCATTTGTACTGAGCGTTTGCGTAGCGTCTCGTAGAGAAGTCGTTGGCGAAGCCTCTGGTAGAGTTGTATTTGTCATTTGTATGCCCAATGCCCTACTTAACTTCTGTAATTTGGAGAGTGTAAGGAAGATACTTGCCTTTTTCATAAGAGCCAACCCAAATTTGGTAACTTCCAGCCAGCCATTCACCAACAATGCCAGCATTTTTACCATTAAAATCGTCATTGCACCAAGTACCACCGGGGCCCTTGACAATGATGGTCGTATCTTCAGGACTTTGCATTTGCAACTTCAGGTAGTCAAATTTACTTGTTAGGGCTAATGTGTGGTCTGGTGTTTCATCAACAAATCCAGTACAAGGGCCAGTGGCTGTTTCGCTCCTCCCGCCTACTTGACTCCCAGGTATTGAACCACCACTCATCCCGCGAACTGTCAGGGGGTCTGGGGAAAACTGAGGCCCAATGGTGACATCTCCAAATATCTTTGGCGCTTCCTGAGCATCAGTCACGGCATTAACTATCGATGCGATCAAGAGCGTGACTATTATTATGAACGATAATCTCATCCCTCTATTGAGCGCTTTTGTTGGCATTGTAATTACGTTTGCTTCTACGTGTTTTTGAAGACATTAATTTTACACACCAAGTTCCCATGCCCACAAGGAGATGGAGTTTTTCATCGTTTATTTTGTAAACCTTTAATGGTAGCGATCGCATATTTTGCCACAAGATCAATCTCCTCTTCTGTATTAAACCTGCCAATGCCAAACCGCACTGAGGCATAAGCTAGGTGTTGGGGGTGTCCCAATGCTGTGAGAACATGAGAAGGTGCAGTATTTGTCGAGGAGCAAGCAGAACCAGAAGATATAGCCATTACTGGCTGCAATCCTAGTAAAAGTGCAGCTCCATCCACTCCTTCAACACTAATATTCAAGTTTCCCGCCAATCGTTCTTGAGGATGTCCGTTAAGATGAATTCCTTCAACTTGCGAAAGCTGTTTCCACAATCTTTGTCTTAACTGGGTGAGGCGTTGGTTTTCTGTTGCTTGTTCACCCAAAGCGATTTCTACAGCTTTCCCAAAGCCGACAATTTGCGGTGTATACAATGTACCAGAACGCATCCCCCGTTCATGTCCACCGCCATGCTGCTGGGGAGCCAGTTGCACTCTGGGGTTGCGTCTGCGAACGTACAGCGCTCCAATGCCTTTGGGGCCATATACTTTATGTGCTGTTAGCGACATCAAGTCAATTTTCATCGCTTCCATATCCAAGGGAATTTTACCAATAGCTTGGGCTGCATCGGTGTGAAAAATGATCTGGCGATCGCCTCCGGCGGGGCGTAGCCCATCGCGGCAGATTTCCCCAATTTCTGCTAGAGGCTGTAACACGCCAATTTCGTTATTTGCAGCCATCACCGATACCAAAATCGTCTCAGGACGTAAAGCTTTTTTTAACTCAATTAAATCAACCAATCCATCTTTTTTGACTGGGAGAATAGTAATTTCAAAACCAAGAGTTTTTAAATAATTACAAGGATCAATAACTGCACTATGTTCAGTGGCAACAGTAATAATATGCTGACCTTTTTTAAAATAAGTTTCGGCAACACCTTTAATAGCTAAATTATTTGCTTCTGTTGCCCCACTAGTAAAAACAATTTCCTCTGGTGTCGCGTTAATTGCTGCTGCTAATATCTCTCGCGTTTTTTTGACAGCCGCTTCTGCTTCCCAGCCGTAAACATGACTACTACTTGCTGGGTTGCCAAATTTTTCTGTGAAGTAGGGTAGCATTGCTGCGAGTACCCGTTCATCTAAGGGTGTAGTAGCGTGACAATCAAGGTAGATAGGGCGAATAGACATAGTGGTTAACTAAAAATTTGACTCAAATTTTTTAATACACTTAGAGGATGTTTGAAAAGTCCTCTTCTTGGTAGCAAAACGTTCTAGATCCCCCTAAATCCTCCGAGAAATTGGGGGACTTTAACAAGTTTTGCGGGTTTAAGTCCCCCAGTTCAAAAATCACGTAAGTAATGCAACTGGGGTTTAAATCCCCATTACAAAACAAAATTTACGAATTACGAATTACGTTAGCGTAGCGGTAGCGAGTCCGCGAGCGTCATTACGAATTATTTTAAGTCCCGCTATAAAATAAATATGATTCACGTAACATTGCTGTCAGGACTATTTCATTGTCATCTAGTTCGCCTCAGAATGAATTCTGAGTCTAACAGCGAAAGTAGTCTTTAGACGACTAATAAAAGGTTATAGTCCGTTTTAACGGACTTTAGCTATTAGCCCAGAACTTTAGTTCAGGGCGGTAGCCCTGCATTGCTGTAACTATAACTGCACCCAGTCGCATTAGGTGGCTACTAATTCTCGTAATTTAGTTAAAACTGCCTGAGCATGACCTTTGGTTTTCACATTAGGCCAAGCATAGACAATAATTTTATCAGGTGAAATTAGAAAGGTTGAGCGAGCAACACCCATATACTCTTTGCCCATAAATTTTTTCAATCGCCAAGCGCCGTAGGCATCTATCAAAATATGTTCTGGGTCACTTAAAAGGGTGATTGACAAGTTATGTTTGCTGATAAATTTACAATGGGACTTCCCCAAGTCTGGACTTACGCCTAAGATTTTCGCTCCTAGTGCGCTGAAGTCTTGATACAATTGGGTGAAATCTTTCGCTTCGGTGGTACAGCCCGGTGTGTCATCTTTGGGGTAGAAGTAGAGGATAATCCACTGACTGCTGAGGTCGTCGAGAGTGACTGAATTGCCATTTTGGTCAGGAGTGGAGAAATCTGGCGCTGGTTGTCCAACTTGGGGAATGTTGCTCATGATGGGGGTGTCAGAGATTGCGTAAGCGTAGCCTGTTGTAGATATGGCTTTAGAATTATATAGGACTAATATAAAACTCCTATTTGATTTCTAAAAAAATCTAAGTATTTGTAGGGTGTGTTAGGCGTAAGCCGTAACGCACAAAAGGCTTGAGATGGTGTGTTACGGCTGACTATTCCCTCTTTAAATTTGCTTACAATGACTCAAGATATGCAACGCGAATTTACCAACCGCGATGAATTGCTAGCCTACCTGCGCGAACAATTTCCAGGTGCAGCAGAACGCGATGACCACATCAGCGAAACTGTGGGGGGACGCAAAGCGGCACAAGACGCGCTGCAAAAAATCGACCCAGTTCGCTACGCCCAAACACGTAATTTCTTCACAGGTGCCCTCACGCGACTTTCACCTTATATCCGCTATGGCGTTTTGAGTTTGCGAGAAATTCGAGATTATGTTCTTGACCAGGTACAGCAAGAAGATGATGCAACAAAACTAATTAACGAGTTAGGCT
The DNA here is from genome assembly GCF_020829445.1 of Nostoc sp. CHAB 5836. Classification (GTDB taxonomy): domain Bacteria; phylum Cyanobacteriota; class Cyanobacteriia; order Cyanobacteriales; family Nostocaceae; genus Nostoc. The sequence continues at coordinate 19,346 of NZ_JAIVFV010000049.1, read as the reverse complement.
GGCGCGACTACTGGCAAAGGTTGTATGTGAACTTAGGAGATGAAATCTGGAATGACCAGGAAGAGTATAAAACTGGTTATACTGTGGGCGAATATGCAGCCGAATTGCCGCAAGATATTAGAGAAGGAACCACAGGCAGAATTTGCATTGACAGATTTAGCCGTGATTTGAAAGAAACTGGCTATCTACATAACCACGCACGGATGTGGCTGGCGGCTTACATTATCCATTGGCGGCGGATTCGTTGGCAAGTAGGAGCTAAATGGTTTCTCCAACACCTTTTAGATGGAGATCCTGCTAGTAATAATATGTCATGGCAGTGGGTTGCTAGCACCTTTAGTCATAAACCGTATTTTTTCAACCGTGAAAACTTAGAACGCTACACCAAAAGCATTTATTGCCAGAAATGTCCGCTTTCCGGTCATTGTGATTTTGAAGGCAGTTATGAAGAATTAGAACAGCGACTTTTTCCCAAAGGAGAATTTAGCAAACAAGCTAATAGCCAAAGTTGGCAGCATGGGAAGAAAGGCAAAAAATAGACATCTGGTCAAACAAGGGTTCTGGGCAACGCATATTTAATTTCTGGAAATGTCTAATGAATAAACCAATTGTTTGGATACATGGAGACTGCCTCAGTCTAAATAATCCTGCATTACAAAAATACGCCAATGCCCCAGCTATCTGGGTTTGGGACGAGGCTTTGATAGAGGAATGGCAATTGAGTCTCAAACGTCTCGCCTTCATCTACGAATGTTTGCTAGAGTTACCCGTTATTATTCGTCGTGGCGATGTGGCACAAGAAATTTTAGCTTTTGCTCAAGAACATGATGCTAATTTAGTTGTCACAGCTGATAGTCCTAGTCCCCGGTTTGATAATATCTGTAATCAAATGGAGCCTTCTATAGCAGTCCAAGTGCTGGAGATAGAACCATTTTTTGACTATGAGGGCTATATTGACCTAAAACGGTTTTCCCGCTATTGGAAGGTGGCTCAAAATTATGTTTTTTAATTTTTATTAAAAATATATCGATTTGCAAAACAACAATTTTTGTTGCATTTGTTTACATAAAATGTCTGACTCTATTGAGGTTTGTAAATAGTTTGTATTTCTGCAAGGAATATTCCTTTAGACTGAATTGCAACTGAAAAATGTGGGAATAAACACAAATGCATTCCTTAAATATATTTTGTCACGAATTTGTAGTTGCTGTTTCCTTTGTAGCTTGCATTATTGGGCTGGTGTTATTATGGGATGGGAAGCAACAAACAAATGATGTGGAAGAAACAGAGCGGATTCTGTTTAGAATGAGCTTTAGTTACTGGCTAGTTTATTGTGTAGCTTTTGGCATAGAGAAAATGGTTTTACCTGACTGGGAATCCGTACTCATGACATTGAGAATAACTACGGCTCTGTCATATTTCTTAACTTTCTCTTGCATCGTTAGTCTGCCGCTACACAAATTTGCCATACATCGGGTTGAAGAATAGTTATTTGAGCATGATTAACATTTCATGGCGATCGCTAATGTCGTTTCTAGTTGATCCTGGGGCAAGGTCGTTAAAATAAACACCTCTTGTACGGTCTTGCCCTGCCGTGCGATGACTTTATAGCCTCCCCGAATTGGTACTGAGACGCGCAGCTGCATTTTTGGACAGTGACCTTTTGCCCGCCCAATCACCCCCGGCGTCACGGTTTGGATCCCATCGTGCTGACAAAGACGTTCTAAAATGGGGATAAGACCAGAAAGGTGTGTGGAGTGATTCCAAACCAGTCTGGCGGCTTTTTGCGAAGCCGTGCGGAGAGGATCTACGGTGGGTTTGCCCATGATAATTAAGCTGCTTCTAGAGGTGCCATTGTCAAACCTGCTCGGCGCAGTTGCTGGTGATAGAGTTCCGCAGGTTCTTGGGGCCCGACCCAGACGATCGCTTGACCTTCATAGTGTACCTGATTAGTCAGATCCCAGGCGCGATCGCCACTCATCCCCGGAATATATTTCATCAAACATTCAGCCACGTGTTGGAATGTATTAAAATCATCATTTAATACAATCACTTTGTAATTCGGGTAAGTCTTAGGAGTAACTTGATTAGACCGTTCAGGAGCTATAGTTGGTGCTGTGGACATCCCGTAAACATTTGTTGAAACTATCATAACGGTAGAGAAATTGATCAATAATATTTTACAAAACTACACTACAAGTCACCAGTTTAGTTCAACGATTAGTTGTCCGTTGTCATTTGTCAGTTGTCCTTAAGCAATGACCAATGACCAATGACCAATGACCAATGACCAATGACCAATGACCAATGACCAATGACCAATGACCAATGACCAATGACCAATGACAAATGACCAATGCCCTATTTCCAACTATCCCAGTTTTCGTTAAAAATAGATGTATCTGGGAAGGCGGTGGGGTTGCCATTTTGTTGCAAAAGCCGTTTGAGTGCTTCCAGTTGTGGCTCTTGTTTGGGTAAATCATTGACTAGTTGGTAGGGTGCGATCGCATTTTTAATCGCAAAACTAGCAACTGTTCCCGCAGCTGCGCCAGCCGACCATTCAAAGGAGTGTACTCGATAGGCGGCAGCAGCAATATGACTAGTAGCAATACTTTTGCCACCTATTAGCAAATTGTCAATTTTCTGGGGAATCATCGCCCTCAAAGCAATTTGAAAGGGATAAGCTTGACCAGCACCACGTCTTTCGCCTGGACGTTCTTTGTTACCGGGGGCTTCTGGAGGACTATTCAGCATGCAAGGGTGGAAATCTATGGCGTAGTGACCAATACCCACTGCATCAGGGAAGATGGTAGAACGAGTCCGCCGCATTGCTTTATCTGGTGGAATTTTACCGTCAATTACTGATATTGCTTCCAAACCCGCAACGGCTGCTTGTAGCCTACGATACATATCTGCTGGCAGAGTCTTGGAGTAATACTCATCATTATAATTTCGGCGAGAAATATCAATTTCCCAGATTGCAAAGCCTCCGGGTTGTCCCCAACTGGGGCGGCCAATGATGCGGCGTCCTTCTCGCATATAGGGATATTTCGATAAGCCATGCACTGTTCCCATTGGCGAATTTAAGCCGGAAACAAAGCGGTTATTTGTTTGCTGTTGCTTGACACCCTCCCCTAGTTGAGAATCTGTAGTCCCAGCGACCAACCAGTAATAGAAAGATAGGGCATTTTCTTCAGCGTTGCGGAGGGTCTCTGTTCGCAGTCCTCCCATCCAACCCCCTGGTTTTAACTGCCCAGTAGCTTGTAATTGTTGGCGAGTGTAAATTAGATTATCTCTCGCTGTTCCAGGGCGGTAGTCGTTACCCCAAGTCCAGTTTTGCATGGAAATATCCCCTGGTGTAGCCCCAGTGAAATTTATACCCCCGAATTTTACTGGTTTCCCTTTGTTTGGACTCCAAATGCGCCGATAGGTAAAAACTAAATCAAAGTTAGCCAGTCGCGTTAATTCATAGCTGAAATATGGCGCATATTGTAAGTAAAATGGGGGCATTGTCTGGGGTTGCGGTTCCTTGGTTGCCTCCATTGCAAAGGTGTAGGTAAAACCTTGAGGGCAATATGGGTCGTTGTTGGCAGCAGAAGAAGAAGGTTCTAGGTAGGAACGGGCATCAATGCCTAATCGGTAGGGGACATCTGCAAGGGCGATGATTTCCCCGGTTTCGCTGGCATCTACAACGTACCATTTAGGAGTATCCCCTTTCGCTGCCTTGGGGATGAAACGCAGAATAGTTTTAGTAAATCGAGATGAGTTTTCGTAGCGATAGGCATCTTCAATACTTTGAGATAAAGTAAAAGTATTAAGAGGTGGTGCGCCTTTTGGTGGTTGATGTTGGATGGCGATCGCACTATTAATTATTTTGCCATCAGCAGCGATTTCCAAATCCTTAACTACTGTATTGGGAAACCATTGCAACTTACCTTTGCCCCGCTTTTCGGCATCTTTAAGCATCTGGTTCAAAATAGTGTGAGCATCGCGGGGAAGAAAGCAGGAGTCACTTACCCAACAGTCACCGGGGTTAAGTTTACCGTATTTGCGCCCAATGCGGTTTCGCAATTCCAAATAGCCGCGAGAATAGAATTTGAGAGCTCGCTGAGTTGGGCGTTCATCTAACGCAGATGTCCCTTGAGCAGAAATTTGTCCTCCCAGCCAGTCAGTAATTTCTGTGAGACAAACCGTTCGCCCTGCTAGCAACCCCTCGTAAGCTGTGGCTACACCAGATAGTCCACCACCCACAACTAAAATCTCGCAATCAACACTTTTGTCTGGGTTTCTGGGTGGTGTGGCGTTCGTCTTTGACGTTGGCGCAGCCATCGCAGAATCAAATGCAACTAAGTTAGATATTAAATTGAGAGTAATCAGCGATGTCAAACTGAAAGCTACTTTGTGTCTACGCTTCATGGTTAAAAAAACTGCTCCAAATCCTGTGTCACTTTGTAGAAGGTAGCATCTAGCAAATGTTTAACTCAAGAAATTCTTCACTAAACATCTGGTAGAAATTAAATATGCGTTATCCAGAACCTTGTAGAGACGTAGCACTAACCCAAGCCTATTGAGTCCTAATCTCTGTTACATAAAAGAACCCCACCCCGCCAAAGCTACGCTTTGTCTCCCCTCCCCGCAGGCGGGGAGGGGTTGGGGGTGGGGTGTTAGGGACTTTTGCAAGAGGTCTAATTCAGAAAAAGTACGAATTCATGGAAAAGACTTTGATATTCCATAGGACTTACGCAAAAACCCTCTCAAACTCTCATTCCTCCGTGAACTCTGTGTCCTCTGTGGTTCGTTTGACCTTACCTGTGCGTAAGTCCTAATTCCAGTTAAAGCGACTTGACCTGACATTGAGTTTTTCTGAACAATAACAAATCGCCAAAACGCTGCATTTTAGACAAAAAACTCAGTTTTTCTGGAAGCTGTTGTCTTCTTGGGGCTGGCGGAGTTGCTATTCTTAAAATTAGCTCTAGCAACCAAGGGGCGAGGCGTTGGCACAACACGGCTAAATGACTTTGCCATCCGACTAAAATTTCTGGTGAATCATTTTCCATTCCGATGACGAGTGCTTTCGCTACTTGCTGGGGAGTCATGGGGATCACCCAGCGAAATAATTTGAAGTCGCGCACCATGTCTGTGTCTGTGAGGGAAGGCAGTAATGCAATGACTCGGATATTGTGTTCAGCTAGTTCTTGGCGCAAGGCTTGGGTAAATCCTAAGATGGCAAACTTGGTAGCTGAGTAAGTCGCCATCGTTGGTGCAGCAACTTTCCCCATCAGACTCGATACATTGACGATTGTCCCTTGCCTTTGGCTGGCCATGCGTCGAGCGATCAAACTAGTGAGGTTGTACATTCCTAACAAGTTCACAGAGAGTTCTTCTTGAACTTGAGGCATTTTAGATTGCAAAAACGAGCTTTGGTATGCAACTCCTGCACAATTAACTAGCAGATGAATCTGTCCATAATTGCGCCACAGTTGGGCAACAACGATATTTACTTCTATTGTCTGGGTCAAATCTAATGGCACGATCGCAGTTTTTGTGCCCGTTGCCTCAATTTCCTTGGCTACTTCCAGTAATTTTTGGCGATCGCGTGCTACCAATATCAGCCGCTTGATGCCTTGTTGCGCTAGTTCCAGAGCGATCGCTCGTCCAATCCCACGGGAAGCCCCTGTAATTAGAGCAACTTTGCCTTGAATCTTCATTGGTTTTATCCTCCAAAATTTAGGTCTTACCAACTCTTTGTTATTGCCGATACACTATAATCAAGGGCTATTCCCTTGTCGGCACAAGGTAAGACAAATAATCAATCGTAATTGAAATCAAACTGAAAACCGCTATAGGAACGAGATATTTCTTGGTTAATCTGCGATCGCTCATAATTGTCTATGCGAGGCAGAAATTTCTTGTTTTTAACCCGTCAAACCCCAACACACTTGGCTGAATGGGTATAGCTCATAGATTTTATTTCTCCTAGATCCGAGCGTTCATCAGCATTGTTGTCATACACACGTTAGCAATTAAATCAAGGTGTTGCAATATTCTTTAATAAGTATTTGTTAACACTTCTTAACCAGAAGCATATATATATAAAAGATTTTTTAAATAAGTTTTTATAAATATCTCAGTACAAATATCTCAACTTCCTGACAAATAGACTCTGTTTTGGGAAATTGTTATATCTAAGTCATAGCTAAGAAACAAAAAAGACATATAGGTTTTGGTTTACGCTTCTAATACTTATGTTTATCCGCTAGTTTGCAGAATGACATCCGTATATTTACGGGCTTATTTAAAATAAAAGTTTCTGATTTCTCTTTTTTAAACAATAGAACATAGTTATACCAATTTAATGTGAAGTTGCACATATCTTGATCCCCCTAAATCCCCCTTCAAAAGGGGGACTTTGATTCTTCCCCCAAATTATCGGGGAGCCAGCGCCTTGACTGGGGGTTTCCCCCATGAGCGACTGGCGTGGGCTAGGCGGGATCGAATTCTATGCAGCTTCATAAAAAATTGGTGTTAAATTATTTTTTTTAAATACAAATTACAACAGTATATTTATCTGCTAAAACTTTAAGACAAATGGTAATTTATTTAGCTTTAGCTTTGAGTTCATCCAAAGAATGCTTGAGACTTGCCTGGTTTATAGCAAACTAAAATCATTAATTAACAACAAGATCCCCGACTTATTAGAGAAGTCGGGGATCTAAGACTTTCAATCTCACAAATCAAATATAGCCGTTTCCTAATCACACAAGGCTATTTCATTCTCATCTAGCCCGCCTCAGAATAAATTCTGAGTCTAATAGCGAAAGTCGTCTTTAGACGACTGAGAAAAGATTATAGTCCAACACGCTTGGGTTATAGTCCTTATTTAGTCATCTTTCAGATGACTTTTGCTATTAGCAAGGAACTTCAGTTCCTTGCGGGACATAACTTTCACCTTAAGTTGACACCAATCAAATACTTGCGCCCCTACGTTCGCAAAGCGTCCCGCAGTATTGGGACGGGATGTTTTTTTAACTGGAAGTCCCTTAAGGGGTTAAAAAGTCTAAATGGTTTCCTGCTTGGGTACGCAAATCTTCTACTGTCCCCTGAATTTGTAACTTACCTTGATTTAGTAGCACGATCCAATCAGCACGGGCGATTACTCTAGGACGGTGGCTAATGAGAATCGTAGTTTTACCTTGGCGGTGCAACAACAGTTGATCTAAAACTTGAGCTTCACTAACTGGATCGAGTCCAGCAGTTGATTCATCTAAAATCAGGACTGGTGGATCGTTAACGATGGCTCTTGCTATAGCCAGTCTTTGCCGTTGTCCACCAGAAATATTCGACCCAAATTCACCTAAAACAGTTTGATATTTCTCAGGTAGTTTACTAATAAAATCATCTGCCTCAGCAACTTGGCAAGCACTGACGATTTGCTCAAAGGTGAGGTGAGGAGAACCTAACCGGAAGTTTTCAATAATTGAGCGACTCCAAAAATGAGCCTCTTGAGGAACCAAAGCAACTTGTTGCCGCAAACAATCAAGGGCTAGGTCTTGCATATTATAAATACCAAGGCGAATGTTGCCAGAAATAGGTGTATATAATCCGGCAATCAGTTTAGCAAGAGAACTTTTTCCACAACCCGATGTACCAATAAGGGCAACAACTTTACCGCCAGGAATAGTTAGGGTGAAATCTTGCAGTAACTCTAACCTGCCGGGGTAATGAAAGTTTAGATTTGTGCAAATAATATTAGCATCGCCAGGAATTTTAGCAAAAGGTTTGTTAGTATCGCCTGGATTTTCAGGTGTGGCATCGATAACTTCTGTTAAGCGTTCTGTGGCAGTTTTCGCACGCATGAATTCATCTATAAATCCGATCACAGTACTGATGAATCCCAAAAAATTACCATTCATCGCGTTAAATGCCAGCAGTTGACCGATGCTGAGTTCTTTATTAATAACTAGGAGACTGCCGAAACCAATCAAACTAACGCTGCCAATACCATAAATTAACCCAGAGAAGATATTGTTAATAATTCCAATCTGAATTGTGCGGAATGTTTGATTTGCTAACCGACCAAATCGATTCTGGAATTCTTCCCAAAATTGCGGAGCAGCAGTAGTAGTTTTGAGTGTCAACGCGCCTTTAAAGCTTTCAACCAGAACACCTTGGTTTTCTGCGTCTAAGACTAATATACTTCTGACTTTCTGTTGAAGTGTAGGCAGGAAAACAACCGTAGATGAACTCATGACAATAGCAATAACGAAGGCTGCCAAGCTCAGTTTCCAGCTATAGAACAGCATGAAACCTAAAGAAACTGCTGAAATAAAAAATTGGCTAGGTAGACCGACAACTGCTTGGGTAACTAACTGATTAATTTGTTCAATATCTTGTAATCTGCTAACAATTTCGCCACTGCGACGTGATTCATAGTAAGTCAGAGGCAACCGCAGGATTGACCTGGCAAATTCCAGAACTAGCCCTAACTCAATCCGTTGGGCAAAATGAGCAATGAGATTAGATTGAAATAGTTGCAGACCACTTGACACAAGATTCATTACCACAACGGCAATAATCACAGCACCAAGAAGCTTGGTATCACCTCGAACTAGTACATCATCCGTCAGAATTTGAAGCAGGATTGGAGAAGTTAACGAAAGCAAACCTGTAGCAATAGCGCACAGAAAAGCCTCGATCAGTATGCCTCCATAAGGCAATACACGCCGCATAAAGCGCCCAATACCGGCTACTTTATCATCCGGTTGAGCATAAAACCGAACCGAATCTGGCTCTAGCAAAAGCATCACCATATCTGGCCAAGCCTCTACTAATTCTTTTTTAGAGATATAACGGATGTTAGCTGCTGGGTCGGCTACTACATATTTCTTGCCCTTTTGACCATACAAAACAACCCAGTGGTAGCCTTTCCAGTGAATGATTGCTGGTAGTGGTGCTTGGTTCATTCGGTCTAATATTTCTTTTGATGCTCTGACCGAACGCGCATTGAAACCAAGTGCCTCCGCTCCTCGTCTCAATCCCAATAATGTTGTCCCTAATTGTCCGGTGCCTACCACTTCCCGGATGCGATTTAATGTAAAATTACGCCGATAATGTTTGGCAATGGAAGCAAGACAAGCAGCTCCACAATCTTCTTCACTATGTTGTGCAACAACTTGGTATTTCATCTTAGACTCTAATACCTAAATAAGTGACAAAACCTACCTAAAAAAATAGCAGGGTTTCATCCCTGCGTGGTTAAAATTTTACCAACAGTGTGCCCTTACTACCATTACCATGTTTCTTCTATTACGGTAAATATATTTTCTGATTTTAATTGCTGCAAAATTTCTTTAGCTAGATACTTGCTTCTTAAGTTTTTTAGGACTTACGCAAGTGTCACAAAAAATAAAAGCTTTTACTTTGTAGTAAGGGCTACCCTACGGGAACGCCCCGCCAATAGCCCTGATGAAAGAGGACTTTAGTCCTCTCTCCCTTTTAGGCTAGGGTGTATACATAACTGACTTATTTTGCTCAAAGCGCTCTCAAACCTAACAAGAACAGCCCCTTCCCTACCAGGGTTGGGGAGTCAATCTTCAAAGCCCCTCTGTGCGTCGGAGAGGGGTTTGGGGAGAGGTCTGCCGACTTGTGTATACACGGTAGCTCCTTTTAGGAGAGAGGCGATGAAATTGTTCCCGCTTCCCGCAACGTGTTGGGGGTTAGGTCTATTTGCATACTTGTACCTCACCGGATTGAAAATGCCTATATCGAAACCTCTATATTTTGTATATCAACAGAGAAAAAATTCCTAATCTTGATAAGTGAAGTAAAAAAATTTATTATTGTTAACAAACTTTAGTGATTTCTTAAATAAGAGAGTTTCTTCCTTACTTTACTACTCAAAGTGAGTAGTAAAGCAAGATAAAGCACCTCTTTAAGTTCATTAACAGTTGCCTAGTAGCAATCGTTAATAAACTTTTTTCAGGTCGTTGAAGAAAAGTCTGTGGATTAGGAATAAACGTGTGCTAGGATGACTGCGATGAGCAATAAACCTAATGGCTTATCAACATCAAAAACAAACTAAAGTGCTACAACAGGATAGTTTGTTTAAGACAATTTCACCCTAGTAAAGACGTGGTTAATCATGTCTTTACGTTTATTCTTTATACCTCAACTAAACCTCACTTAACCACCAATATTAACAGTGCCATTGTTGATACCAATTGCAACGTCATTACCTATTTGGATAATGACGACCGCAGCGGGGTGCTTCTTCTCAGGATCGGGTTTAGGAGGCTCGGGTTTAGGAGGTGTGGGGGGTTTAGGAGGTGTGGGCTTATACTTGTCGTACTTTTTCATATACTTTTTAACATAGTCTTTGTAGTACTCGTGGTACCCACCACCAGACAAAGACACTTCTTCGTTGACGGTTAATGTCGTAAACAATGTGCTTTCCATAGTTTCAGGATCTTGCTTGATTGTTAGGAATTTAAAGTCGCGCCACATCGAAGCAACAAACATAACAAAAAATTGGTATATTCAATAACTTTTTCTGTGCTGCTAAAAGTATTATACGACTCTTATTGTGCAGGTCAAGCAATTAATTTTTTAAGAAATATGTATTATAACTATTTAGAAGCTATACTACACAGTTAGCATTTATACAAATTTAATTAAAAATAAGTTTTTATTTATCAAATAAATTGCGGGTATCAATATTGATATAAATATTGCAATTCCAAAGCTTGGTATTATGAAAAATGCCCTAATTCAGTTTAATACGTATTAATACGGACAAAATACAGATTCAAAGACATAAAACATAAAAATAAGCACTACTTTCGATAGAAATAGTACTTAAAGTTTTTGATAAAATTCCAAACGGATCTTGCCTGTGTTGTGCCTGTAATCATACGTAAGGAGGTATTATATTCAATTATTTTATACAAAGATAATTTGAAAAAATATAACTTCCTTTAATATGAAAACGCTTCAAATTGCTGAAAGATTTATTAATGGGAAAAAAAGCTGAATTGACTATATTAATTCTTTTTTAAATAAATAAAGAAAGCATTAAAATTTAAAGAAAATTATAAAGATTTAGTATTAGTAGTAGAGGGCAGTAATTACTATCTAAATGTAGCTGTATATAAACCTTGTATTTACATCATAACAGTCTTTTATTTCTCTGATAAAATAAAATATTTTTAGGTTGGGTTGAGTAAGGAAACCCAACCAAATCAAGGTTTTTGCACATTTGGGATGCTCACAAGCAAGTAACTTATGGGACTTCCAATAAGACATCTGGTGAAATTAAATATGCGTTACCCAGAACCCTCATACAGACGTAACAGTGCTACGTCAAAACAATTCCTTTTGACCAGATGTCTAATAAATAAATTATTCAATGTTGTGGGGTGGGCGACACGAGTGCCTACCCCATAAGAAGTAGTTGAGTATTTTTTAAATTGGAAGTCCCTATTAATAAAGAAGAGGGGTAAAGGATAAAGGGTAATAGGGAAAAGGAAAGGGATAAATACAGAAGAGAGCTTTGATTTTTGGGATATTGCTAGATCTTGGTTGTAACAGTAACGCCAGGTACATTTTTTTGCTAGATTATTTACACAACCAAAATGTTTTTTAGCTTTCATGCTCATTGACCCCCAACCAGAGTTTCTCCGTCTAGTTCAAAACGACGAATATCTTCCGCCAATCAGCATATGGACAAGGTTGGGAGGGATATTTTTAGTTGGAAGTATTGGCGCTGCCTTCAGCCTTTCTAGTGTCATTGAATACAACGTCATAGTAAAAGCTGATGCTACCGTCCGTCCAACCGGAGAAATACGGTTAGTGCAAGCAGCAGCCGAGGGAACGGTGGAAAGTATCAAAGTGAAAGAAAATCAGGTTGTGAAAAAGGGAGATACGATCGCACTCATCGACAACTCTCTATTGCAAAGTAAAAAAACCCAAATACTCGGCAATATCCAGCAGAACCAATTACAACGATCGCAAATAGATGGACAACTAAGAGCGCTAGAACTTCAAATTACTGCTGAGTCCAATGCCATGAGACAGGCGATCACATCCGCCAAAGCAGACTTGAGTCGCAACAAAAGAGAGTATCAAGATAGGCAAATCACTACTAAGACAGAAGTACAAGAAATAGAAGCTGCTGTGGAATTAGCTAAAGAGGAACTGAAGCGATATCAGCAGCTAGGAAATACAGGGGCGATCGCTATTCTCCAAATTAAGGAAAAAGAACAAGCTTTTAAAGCTGCTATTGCTAGACTCGAACGCGCTAAAGCTGGACTCAATCCCAGTGATGCGAATGTGGCGATCGCACAAGAACGCATTTCCCAAGAATCCACAAAGGGCGAGTCTACCCTCGCTCAATTGAACAAAGAAAAAGAAGAAATCATCAGGCGTCAAGTTGAAATCCAAAACCAAATTAGCAGCGCTCAACAAGAACTTAAACAAGTTTTTACAGAACTGCAAAAAACTATAATTCGTACCTCAGAGGCAGGTACTATCCTCAAATTAGAATTAAGAAATACTGGGCAATTTGTCCGTTCTGGCGATGTGATCGCTCAAATTGCTCCCAACAAAGCCCCTCTAGTTATCAAAGCCCGTGTTTCCCGTGATGATATTAGCAAAGTAAAGGTGTGTAAAGCCGTACAAGTAACAAAATGTACAGAGGGGGAAGTACTAATGCGGATTTCTGCCTATCCGTACCCAGATTATGGCACTCTTAAAGGTGCTGTTAGAGGCATAACCGCCGACGCTATTACATCTCAAAGTAATAGCAATGCTCCAATTGTGCCTTACTATGAGGTGACAATTGAGGCAGAGAGACTTGATTTAAAAAGGGACGGTAAATCCTATTTCATTCAACCAGGGATGGAAGTTGCAGCTGATATCATTTCCAAGAAAGAAACAGTACTAACATTTATTCTGAGAAAAGCAAGATTGCTAACCGATTTGTAGGCTCCTTTTCAATACGGTTTGGTTAAGAGGATGTTTGAAAAGTTCTTAGTACAGATGCAGCATAAAATCGTGGCCAATTGAGGGTTGAAATTTAAACGCAAAGGAACGCAAAGGGAAGCGCAAAGGAACGCAAAGAGAATTCGCTACGAATTAATGAAATATTGTACTTAGAACCTTTACTAATGACAAATGACCAATTGACTTATGACAGCCTTAGCCAGTTAACTTTAGTTGCCCCAACCTACTTAGCTGATTACGATCGCTAAGGCGATGTCAGGGTAGGTTGAAGATTTGATGGTTTGGCTGAGTGGGGAGTTGACCCATTCCAAATTTGATTGAATTGCTCTGGCGACAACGACTGTAAAATACTGAGATTAAGCGGCTCTTTACTGATGAATGTGGCGTAGGATGGCTGCAAATAGGAGCGGTATTCAGGGCGATTGAGGAGATGGGTTTCCAAAAAAGCTACGCTTAGGGCGTTCAGATAGGAATAAACAGCAGCACGATCGGGGCCCAGCAAAGCAGTTGGCACAGGTAAGACATCGTTTTGAGAAGTAGATTCTGCGATCGCCGAAAAGTGGGTGGCGTTTTCGATCAAAGCTAGATATTTATTGGAGTTTGTAAGCCAAGTAAAGGGGCGAATTTGCTCAAATACCGGTGGGGCGAAAATATCTTGACTCCCTGCTACCATCATTACCGGAATTTTAATTTGACTGATTCCGCCTTCACCCAAAATTGAGCTGTTAATCGGATTAATCGCAATAATAGCCTTGATGCGATCGTCTTTGAGTTCGTAATTTTTTGGGGGTAACTCAGTTGCTTGACACTGCAAAAACAACGACAAATTAAATGATGAATTATTGGGATTACAGTCTTCCGTGAGTTGGTTAAAGTTAATGTTTGCCCCTGCTAGAGTCAAAACAGTATAACCGCCAAAAGACTGACCGATCGCTCCAACTTGCTGAAAATTAAGTTTTCCTTGGAGAGTAGGATCAGATTTTTCTAGCCGTTCCAGTTCATTGAGGAGAAACTTAATATCCATTGGTCGGTTGATAAATTCTGCTGCATCTGGCGACCCTGCCAAACCCGCAAAGTATAGCTGAATGCGTTCGGCATTACTACCAGGGTGTTCCAATACAGCAACTGCAAAACCATAGGATGCTAGATGTTCAGCCAGGTAGACAAAGGTAGAGCGGTCTGAGGCGAGGCCATGAGAAATTACAATCAGGGGAAAGGGAGGCGAGAGAGAGTTTTCAGTTGTGAGTTCTGAGTTTTGAGTTGTAGGTAAATATATATCCACAGGTAGACGGCGATTGCGAGAAATATCATTTAGCTCTAGGGTTTTTTTCTGCCAGGAGAATTTCCCTGGCGATCGCAAATCTGGCTGTTGTGAGAAGTCAATTTTGGAAGTGGCTGCTTGAGCGATCGCTTCTTTTTGGAGAGAAGCAAAAACTTCATCCTTTTTTTTCAGGACTTGTGATAAGTCATCAACGATCTTTAGCCCTTGTGTGAAATTCACCCGTATAGTATCGCTGGGAAATCTCCGCAGCAAATTCACAAGCGTTAAACCCTCTTGATCAGCAGCAGCCAAAATCAAAGAGGCGCGTATGGCATAAAAGCCGTTATTTCGAGACTCTGTGAGCAGCAATTCTCCTAAACGTTGCATCAACTCCTCACCTATGGGTGAGTAGGTAACTTGAGATACTAATGTCGGAGTGACATTAAACCTTTGCTGAAGCAAATCCCGCAGTTGAGCGAGTTGTTGGGGAGTAGCACGGCTAGCATAAAAGGAAAGTTCTTCATCGATTTTGCCTTCTTTGGCAAAAGTTTCCAACGAGTCCACAGATAAAGAGAACTCGCCGAAGGGAGGGTAAAAAAAGCTAATGCGATCGGCTCCCAATCCGGGAGTAGCAGTCAAAAACGTCGATAGCAAACCTAAACCCAGATATCTCAAAAATTTTTTCATTAGAAAAACCCACTTTCTAACCCTGCTAAACAAGTTTAGACAGAGAGGAAAGCGGGGTGGGATCTATAACCGCTTTCCTGTTTACTTGGTTTAGATATAGGACTTACGCAACTGGCATATTATTTTGAGTTTGTAATGTTCGCGCAGCGTCTCGTTGGCGTGGTCACTGAGTTTACGGTGAGCGCAGTCGAACTGCGTAGTCGAAGTGCAGCCTAAGAAGAGAAGAGAGGACTAAAGTCTTCTTTCATCAGGGCTGTTCGCGGAGCGTTCCCGTAGGGTAGCCCTGACTACAAACTAAAAGCTTTTATTTTTTGTGACACATGCGTAAGTCCTAAGATAATCAAACAGGTTACAAGCACAAGAAAACAAGTACTTACAGCCATAGTTTTGCACATAGGTAATAATCCAATACAGTTGGGTTAAGCATTTCCTCCTTCTCTTTCTCTCTTCTCTCTGTGTTCTCTGCGCCTCTGTGGTTCGTAAAAAAAAAGAGTTTCAGCCCTTTTGTGAACCGTATTGGGCAATAATCGGCACTGAATTAAATTTCCTCAATGATCAAAACCCATGAGTAGCCAATTTTCAGCCAAACAGCATCAGTAGGGCGATAATAGATCTAGAGATCAAAATATTTTATATGTCCTTCGCCTCCTGCCCCTGTTGCGTTGTCATCCTCAATCAACAACAAGAAGAAAATATATCCCACCAAAACCAGTGCCAGGATGTACCAGTTAACTACAGCAAGAGCATAGTTAAAAGTTGCACTGTAGTTGAAAATGGTCGGGTGGTCGTTAAACCTTTACAACGACCACTCGATCAGATTTCCGATTGACATACTCCCCTTTATGACGGGGCTTTAGACCCAGCTTTTCGGTAACTTTTATTAGTTCACCCCCTTTCATCTAAAGGTAAAACCTCGTGAAAGCGGTTGTAATCAATGTAGCGATGCCCATCGGGTGTGTGGTGGAAAATATCGACAAATTGATTGTTCCACAAAATCTCATTAGCAGCATAGCTATGACGGGCATGGACAACCTGTGCAACCGTTTCATCAATGCCACTCAAAGAGATGATCAACATAGTATTCGTCTGGGTCAACGATTCTGGTGTCATCCCATAGAGAGGACTAAACTCATCAATGACGTGCATCACTGACCAGCTTAAGCTGAAGCTAGGTGTTTGGTTCCTCAGCAGTTTCAGATCGTATAACCGACGCATGAACTGCCCTTCTTGGGTTACATCGTCGCGCATCAAGTAGACTCGCATCTGTGCCTCCAGAATCATATTGCGACGCTGATTAGCGGTGCGAAACATGAGAGTCGGCATCCCATCATGAGATGTAATCACTGCTATACGGCTAAATAGCACACGGGCTGTGGGTCGAGAAAACCGAGCAAATGCTAGTCCTGTCATCACAGCAATTCCCACTAAACCGATCATTGCTTCAATGGTGACAACAATATTGGCGTAAGTTGTTTTAGGATACATTGCCCCATAGCCGATGGATGCTAGGGTTTGCACGCTAAAGAAAAACACATCTAAAAAAGAGCCAGGTCGGGCATTGGCAATACAATCTCCTCCGATCAAGTAAGCTAGGGCAAATAGAGCATTAATAGTTATATAGAAAGTACAAATCAGGATCAGAAAGCCAGTCCAGGGAATCGTTAGCAGCAGATGATAGGGATCGCGCCAGTAGGAATGCCATGCACCCATACCCATAATCTCAAATTTTCCATCTCGAACTTGAATATGAATAGGTGGGATCAAACGCTGTCGTTTCTTCAGTGAAAGTCTTTTAAGTCGAAATTTCATTGCAAGTGGCCAAAAGAACGGCAACTGCTTAGTATTGTAAATTAAGTAAATAGTAGGACTTACCCATCGTACATATTCGGCAATCTGTTAAAGCTCATGTATAGCGTTTCCTAATCACATGAGGTACATCGAAAGCCCCCTCCCCGCTTGCTCTTAGGGGTTTGGGGGTGGGGTTCTTGTACCTCACTGAATTGAGAACCGCTATAACCACACTCTGTCAGTAGATAAAAGGAGACAGAAAATCGTAGGTTGGGTTGAGGCAATGCGTTACCCAACAAAGCCCCCCTGTAGGTTGGGTTCCGTTCCTCAACCCAACCTACACGGGTTAAGGTTTTTGGGCAAAACCTACGCAGTATTGGTATAAGTCCTAATATTTCAGAAATCAGCCAAAGCTCATGTAACCACACTCTGTCAGTAGATAAAAGGAGACAGTGTTGCGATAACTATGTATAAATTATATCTAGCCTATATAGATGTTAAAATAGAACAACTTTAATAAAAAGTCAATAACTGTTAATTTTCGTTAGAGTGGGATAACAATCAAAGTGTGAGGATTGATACTAGATGCGAATCTTGTTAGTGTATCCGATATTTCCGAAAACTTTTTGGTCTTATGAAAAAATCTTGGAGTTAGTCGATCGCAAAGTTTTATTACCACCTCTGGGTTTAGTAACAGTAGCCGCAATTCTGCCCCAAGAATGGGAATTCAAGCTGGTCGATCGCAACATCCGCCCAGCAACAGAAGCAGAATGGGCATGGGCAGATGTAGTAATTCTCTCCGCGATGATTGTCCAGAAGCAAGATTTACTTGACCAAATCCAGGAAGCAAAAAAACGGGGTAAGTTAGTTGCAGTTGGTGGCCCTTACCCCACCTCTGTACCTCACGAAGTTCAAAATGTTGGTGCAGATTTTTTAATTCTGGATGAAGGCGAAATCACTCTCCCCATGTTTATTGAGGCAATTCAACGGGGTGAAACTTCTGGCACTTTCCGCGCCACAGAAAAACCAGATGTTACAAGCACACCAATACCCCGCTTTGATTTATTAGAATTGAATGCCTATGACATGATGTCGGTGCAGTTTTCGCGCGGGTGTCCCTTCCAGTGCGAATTTTGCGACATTATTGTTCTTTACGGGCGCAAACCGCGCACCAAAACCCCAGCGCAGCTGTTAGCAGAGTTAGATTACCTCTACGAATTGGGTTGGCGGCGGGGTGTGTTCATGGTGGATGACAACTTCATTGGTAACAAGCGAAATGTGAAATTGTTGCTGAAAGAGTTAAAAGTCTGGATGGCAGAACATCAGTATCCCTTCCGATTTGACACTGAGGCTTCAGTTGACTTAGCACAAGATGCAGAAATGTTGGAGTTGATGGTTGAGTGCGGTTTCTCGGCGGTGTTTTTGGGAATCGAAACGCCGGATGAGGATAGTTTGCAAATGACCAAGAAGTTTCAAAATACTCGCAGTTCTCTAACTGAGGCAGTGCAAACCATCACCAAAGCCGGGTTACGCCCAATGGCTGGGTTTATTATTGGGTTTGATGGCGAAAAAGCAGGTGCAGGCGATCGCATTGTCCGCTTTGCTGAACAAGCAGCTATTCCCTCTACTACCTTTGCCATGTTACAAGCCTTACCGAATACCGCGCTTTGGCATCGCCTGAAAAAAGAAGGACGACTACGGGAAAATCAGGATGGTAACATCAACCAGACAACATTGATGAACTTCCTCCCCACCCGTCCCCTAGAAGAACTTGCACGAGAATATGTTGAAGCATTTTGTACTTTATACGACCCAGTACATTACTTAGATCGCACCTATCGCTGTTTCTTGATGATGGGTTTGCCAAGTTGGAAAGCGCCAGCAAAAATGCCAGAGTGGGTAGTTGTGAAAGCGTTGCTGATTGTGATTTGGCGACAAGGAATCAAGCGGGAAACGCGCTGGAAATTCTGGCATCATTTGTTTAGCATTTTCAAGCGTAACCCTGGAGTTATTGAACATTATATCTCTGCTTGCGCCCACAACGAGCATTTTCTGGAGTATCGCCAAATTGTGCGCGATCAAATTGAAAATCAGCTAGCTGAATATTTGGCACAAGGTGCAGAAAACCCATATGTGCTAGTTAAGGAAAAAGTAGAGGAAAAAGCTGAAGCGGTAGTTAGTTAACCGTGGTAACGAGTAATAAGTAATAGTAAAAAAAATTACTTATTACCCCTTCTTACAGCAGTTTTCATGTATTTAGACCACAATTATCAGACCTAACCCCCGGCCCCTTCCCTACTAGCGTTGGGGAGTAAGATTCAAAGCCTCTCTCCTTGTAGGAGAGAGGAATGGAAGTGAGGTCTATTTGTGGTTCATTTACCTGAAAATTGCTGTAAGTAGGGCTTGCTGAAAAAGAAAGAAAAGGTGACAGTATCTAAATTATCAGACTCTAGAAGTATATTCAGGTGCAAGACAAGGAGGTAAAATAGCCCAAAATACTTGCATCACAGTGGACAAAAGTGACATAGGGTATTATTAGGCACTATGTACCGAAAATCAGAATCAACTCCAATTCCACCGTCAAACTTTGAACTGCCATTTGAGGGAAAGT
>NZ_JAIVFV010000048.1 GCF_020829445.1 Nostoc sp. CHAB 5836 | reverse complement strand
AGAAAAGTAGCTGCGATATTTAAGTTTGACTTAAGTGGAGTAGGTAGAGGCATTTTAAGTATGCCTAAGAAAGTCTACTTGTGGACTCTTCAGAAATCCCCGCGTCTTCAGACCGAGGAAGCTTAAAGACAAGCTTAACGCCCAGATCCATCGATTTATTTCCATAGAAAAAGTTTAGGATCAGATGTCTCATATGCCCCCAAAATATCACTTGGTAAGAGTTTTCCTTTACCTAATATATCGACTGAAGAACCGTCCTGAATGATGATTTTGAATAGAGGCTGTCTGCTTAGAAGCATTGCTGCATCTAAATCGATCACCTGACCATCTTCCTTCAAAATAGCTAGAAATTCAGAGGATGATAAATACAGTTGCTCTTCATCATTTAGCTGCAAGGTTAACATAAAGCCTTGTTTCCCTGTTGCATCTAAATCTGAAATCTGCCACTGAGCATCTTTGTAGGTCTTTGTAAGGTAATCAGCAATTAAAGCAACCCTTTCCTCAAGGTTCTCTTCAGAAGTTTGGATCAACGTAATAGCCCACAAACTACTTTTCATTGCTTTCGGAAGCATTGGGATGGTGATCCTCATAATCTAATGGATTCAGCTTTATCACTGAAATATCTGGTTCTGGTTCCGAATAATCATCAAGTTGCACTGGTGACTGGATTCTTAACAAAACTTTGTCACCCAAACGTTGACGTAATAATCTTTCTGTGCGGGTAATTGCCGATTCGTGAGCAGTACTTCGACTCCGCTCAGTAGCCATACCTTTCGCTGACATTTTGATGATTTGTCCCGCGATTAATTATAAGCGTTCTTCAGGATGAAAAATTCCCGTTTCCGCCATTTGGTGATATTCTTTAACACTAATTAGGCGAATATTGGTAAGCATAAGATTCACGTTAACGTGCCAATATTTTATCTCGCAGATGTTTAATGCGATCGCCGAGAGCTTCGTCATTAATGGCTCAAATCAGCGGCGGCAAGCAATCTCCAACTCAGCACCAGCGATTTACAACCGTCTGGTGCAAAGGGGTTCTTGTGCGGCGATCGCTTACCATAGAGCTAATGATTAGATTATATGTAACTTGAAGTATGCAAATTACCGTTGAAATTCCCGATGAAATTGCCCAGCGACTAGACCAAACGCAA
The DNA here is from genome assembly GCF_020829445.1 of Nostoc sp. CHAB 5836. GTDB lineage: Bacteria > Cyanobacteriota > Cyanobacteriia > Cyanobacteriales > Nostocaceae > Nostoc. Next base: position 42,481 of record NZ_JAIVFV010000048.1, on the reverse strand, counting down.
GGGAACCTCTCTCGTCGCTTCCTAGAACTAATTGTTGCCGATGCTTACGGTTGTGGCAAGATTAACACTGCTGAAGTACGTCAAATTCTCCAGCTACCAACCCGTCTTTCAGCTCATATCTTTCTGAAGCAGATGGGTATTTATCTAAACTATGACGAAACTGAATTAGAACAGGATCTTCAGACTCTTAAGGAATTCAGAGTACAATGATTGTTGTCTCTGATACCTCTCCAGTTTGTTACCTGCTGTTAATCAATCAGATTCTCGTATTACAGCGTCTATATGGATGTGTGATCATTCCTCAAGCCGTTGCAGATGAACTAAGAGCATCTGAATCACCCCCTCTTGTGAAAAACTGGATTGCTCAACCTCCTAATTGGCTTCAAATACAACCAATCGAACTTCCTCAAGACCTTGAACTAGAAAAGCTTGACCCTGGTGAACGAGAAGCAATTTTACTTGCAGAACAACTGGAAGCCGATTTAGTGATCTTGGATGACAAAGCAGCAAGGCAAATTGCTGTGGAACGTGGATTAAAAATAATTGGGCTTCTGGGCATTTTGAAAGACACTACCAGATATGGCTTGCTGGATTTAGACGCAACATTTGAACAGTTGCAAGATGTTGGCTTCTGGGTTGCACCAAGTTTGCTGAAACGTTTACTCAAAGATGATTAACTTGCGATGCCTGCGGCGGGGGTTCGCGTAGCGTCTCGAAGAGAAGCCATCGCACTGGATTGGTGGAAGTAGTTAAGATTGTAAGTAGAAAAAGACGTTGGGTTTTCTTGGGTCAATCTAATTTACAAGATCAGCATAAATTACGAATTATTTAGACTTTTCACAATAATTACCGAATTGCGATGTCTACGACGGGCGTAGCTGCGACTCTTGTCACTCACAATATCAACGAATTTTCTAGAGTTGGGGGACTTGCGATCGCCTACTAGTAATCTGATAAACTGACTTTTACCCTAAACATCAATTAGGAAAGTTAGGAAAAAACAAAAATGGCAACTATCTACGGTACCACAGATTCTGACACAAGAAATGGAACTTCGGAAAATGACATATTATATGGATGGGCTAGGGGTGGCAATACTGATAGCCCGTCTGGTAATGACACCCTGAATGGCAGCTTTGGTGACGATATCTTAAATGGTGGTACTGGTAATGACAGCCTGACGGGTAGTGCTGGCAATGATAGCCTGATTGGCAATGATGGCAACGACGTGCTGACTGGCGGCACCCGCAATGACACCTTAGAAGGTGGGGCGGGTGCTGACAACCTTTTCGGTGGCGCTGGCAATGATAGCCTGATTGGCAATGATGGCAATGACGTGTTACAAGGTAATGTCAGTGATGACGCCCTAGTTGGAGGCTTGGGCAGGGACATACTTACAGGTGGAGACGGTGCCGATAGATTTTACTTTAATTCCCCAGATGAAGGAATTGATACCATCACTGACTTCAGTATCTTCAGTGATGATCAGATTTGGATTTCCGCCGAAGGTTTCGGAATAGATATAGACGCTCTCGATGCGATTACGATCAACAGCAGAACAGGCGCACTGTTCGTTGAAGACACTCAGATTGCGATAGTTTCTGGTTTGAGCTTTATTTCCAGTAGTTTGATCACCATTTTCTAGAAACCGTGTGTGCGGTTATGACCTGTCACGAATCAGGCGATCGCTAATCAGTCGTTTGATTCCTTAGCTGAAACAGCAAGAAGCCCCACGTCTCACTTTTAGGAGCGTGGGATGAGTTGCGAGTGAGTTGACGACAGTTTCGCGACCCATGGGACAGCGCGGTCGGGAAACATGGAGGAAACGAACAAATCTAAGTTAAAATTAATAAATAGGGGCGGCAGGGCATTCCGTCTCTCTAATAAAGCTCATCGCCTCCTAAGCAATAGCCGGATTGGGTGAGAAGCCTACACTGTACTGTACTCAGTCAGTGTAGGAGTATGTCACATGAGCTAGAGTCCGTTTTATTTCAACGTTGCAAGCTACTATCTAACGAGCGTGATTTAATTCGTGGTCTAACTTATTACCACTGGTGGCCAGAAACAAACAACAATTTAACTGTGTGCATTTAACCGGATTTGATATGACTGGCGATCGCACCAAAGAAAATTAGGACATGACCTTATCGCTTCTTAGTGGCAAGTTGAGCGCAGTCCGAACACGCTCTTGAAATGCCGTTGTTATACCAATTTAATGTGAAGTTGCACATATCTTGATCCCCTTTGGCATTTTATAATGAAATATGGACAATAAATTTTCATGAGGTCAAAAATATGACACACTCTTCACCAGAAAGAATTGTCAGACGTGGGAGAGTGTTTCCGGAAATTCAATGGAACCAAGCACAAAAAGCTCAGGAAAAAGCCAGAAGACAGGCATTTTATGAGCGTTGTTGGGTGATTTTTGAGCGTTTAAAACCAGAAATACTAGATAAATACTATGGTTGGTATATTGCCATTGAACCTAATAGTGGTGATTATTTTATTGATCGGGATCAAGAGGTAGCAAGTAAAATGGCCCGAGAAAAATATCCTAATGTGATTCATCATATTTTTGGCATTAATGAAACCGGAGTTAGTGGCAGAATATGATTGAGGGGAGATTTGGAGATAAAGCTCAAGTTTACTTTGAAATTGATTTAATTGGAGGGGATGACTTCAGTTTGACTGTAGAAACAATGTTAGATACAGGATTTACTGAATTTTTAGCTATGAACAAACAAGATGTACAAAGTCTTGATTGGTCTTTTTTCCGTCAAAATAAATTAAGAACTGCTCAAGGAGAAACTGAATTTGATGTTTATATTGGTAGGGTAATAATAGATGCTCAAGAGTGGGAAATTCCTGTATTTGCTGGAGATGAAATCCAGGAAATTTTACTAGGTTCTCTATGGCTGAAATTATTTATATTAGTCGCTAATTATAGTCAAAATATAGTAAGTTTAGAGTTAATTTAATCAAGAGTTTCTACATAGACACTTGCTATGACTCTTGGAGGTGCGGAAGGTGGGGTAAAACAGTAGGAGTAGTTCTCACTAACCATCATCCCCTATGCAAGTCAAAGATATGACCATCGAAGAACTCAGAGCATAAGAATCACGTTAACGTCCCAGCATTTTATCCCGCAGATGTTTAATGCGATCGCGCAATTTCCCCGCCTCTTCAAATTCCAATTTCTTCGCCGCCTCTTTCATCTGTGCTTCTAACAGAGTAATCAATTGGGGAATCTGTTCTAATGGCAGTTCATCTAAATGTTCATCTACAACTTTCAAATCAGTTGCATTTAACCGCCGAGATACATCTAAAAAAGCCAAAATCGCATTACTTGATTTTTTCACAATTGGTTGCGGTGTAATGCCATGCAGTCGATTATGCGCTGTTTGAATCCCGCGCCGTCTGTCTGTTTCATCAATGGCTTTAATCATACTACCTGTCAGATTATCGGCATACAAAATCGCTTGTCCCTGAACGTGACGCGCGGCCCTACCAATAGTTTGAATTAAGGAACGCTCGGTTCGCAGAAAACCTTCCTTATCTGCATCCATAATTGCCACTAAAGAATCTTCAGGTAAATCTAAACCTTCCCGCAGCAAGTTTACACCAACTAATACATCAAATTTCCCCTCGCGCAAGTTCTGCAAAATCTCAATGCGCTCAATAGAAGTAATTTCGGAATGTAAATACCGTACCCTGATACTGCGGTCTTGCAAATATTCAGTTAAATCTTCTGCCATCCGCTTGGTTAGTGTGGTAATTAACACGCGTTCATGGCGATCGGCTCTATCTTTAATTTCTCCCAATAAATCATCAATTTGTCCTTCTGTGGGACGCACAGAAATTTCTGGATCAACCACCCCAGTTGGTCTAATCACTTGCTCAACTACATGATCTTCAGAAATTTCTAATTCCCAATTTCCCGGAGTTGCGGAAACAAAAATACACTGATTTACTTTTTGCCAAAATTCCTCGGCTTTCAAAGGACGGTTATCAGCAGCGCTAGGAAGCCGAAATCCATGTTCAATTAAAACTTTTTTTCTCGCTTGGTCACCGTTATACATCCCGCGAATTTGGGGTACTGTAACGTGAGATTCATCGATAATTAATAGCCAATCTTTAGGAAAATAATCAATTAAACATTCTGGTGGATCTCCGGCTTGTCTCCCTGCTAAGTGACGGGAATAATTCTCAACGCCGTTACAGTAACCTACTTCACCTAGCATTTCTAGGTCATAGCGTGTACGCTGATCTATACGTTGCGCTTCTAATAATTTCCCAGCTTGTTCTAAGTCTAGTTTTTGCTGTTTTAATTCGGCGGCGATGTCATGACAAGCTACTTCTAACCGTTCTTCTGGGGTGACAAAGTGACGTGCAGGGTAGACATTTACAGCTTCTAAACTTTTGAGAATTTCCCCTGTCACCGGATCGATATAACGAATCGCGTCAATTTCATCACCAAAGAATTCGACGCGAATAATTCGGTCTTCATAAGCTGGGCCTATTTCTAAGACATCACCTCGGACGCGAAATTTTCCTCGGCCCATTTCTATGTCATTGCGGCTATATTGAACATTTGCCAAATCCCGTAAAATTTGGCGTTGATTTACTTCCATACCTATCTGTAGAGGGATGGCAGCTTTCAGATATTCTGCTGGCATTCCTAAACCGTAGATGCAACTGATGGAAGCAACAACAATAACATCACGGCGTTCAAAAAGCGATCGCGTCGCTGAATGCCGCAACATATCTATTTCATCATTAATTGCTGCCGTTTTTTCAATATAGGTATCGGTAACAGGAATATACGCCTCTGGCTGATAATAATCGTAGTAGCTGACAAAATACTCAACTGCATTGTTGGGAAAGAAATCTCGCAACTCGTTACAAAGCTGTGCAGCCAAGGTTTTGTTATGCGCCAGAACTAAAGTCGGCTTGCCAATTTTCTCAATCACTGCTGCTACCGAAAATGTCTTACCAGTTCCAGTGGCTCCTAGTAAAGTTTGGTAACGATTGCCTGATTGGATACTAGCAGTCAATTGTGCGATCGCTTGTGGTTGATCGCCTGTGGGACTAAAGGGAGCTTGAAGACAAAATTCTGTCATACAGTTTTGCTTAGAAATACCCTATCTCATGGTGACGATTCCGCCCTGTATCCATTCTAGCTGGCTTATTAGGCTAAATTATTAGTAATAATTGTTCACAAAAATTAATAATTTTAATTTACTTATGTATCAGTTTTAAAGATTCTTATATCTATATGAGGTTTTTTAAGGTTAAACTCTAAAGTATATGGAAAAAAATTTCATCTTTCCTTAATTATTGTAAAATTCAATTAACAAACCAGAGGTCTTCGTTTATGACTATTAGCAGCGCTGGCAAAGCAATCAGTTCTCGGCAAAAGTATACTAAGTCTCCAGGGGAAACAACAGAGCAAGTTGAAAATCAACAAGACCAGAGCTTGAATGCTGATAAAGTCGAGGAAGTTACTGAACAGCCAGTGTCGGGTTCTTCTGGGCCACTAGCTATTGCTGGAGTTCGCCCTATAGGCCCTAGCGACTTAGAGGTTGCTGAAAAACTTTCAATTGCTGGGGTGCGTCCCGTTAGCACCAGTACGTTAGAAGTAGTTGAAACCTATAACTCAATGGGTATTCGTCCTATTGGAGCTAATACATTCCAAGTTGTTGAAAGTATAAATCTCTCTGGGATTCGTCCAATTGCCTCAAGTGCATTGATAATTTCTGAAAGCTATTCAACATTCGGTAATCGTCCAATAGCATCAAATGAGATTGACAATTCTGAAAGCCTGATGGGTTTTCTAGATTAGACAAATAAAATATCCCCATAACTTTATTAACCCAGTTCCGTAGAGGAACTGGTTTTTTTTAGCCATAAAGTTAAAAGTAGAGATGACAATATTTGGACTCCTTCTATGTCTTTTAGCATAGATAACTCAACTATTTTTAGTTAAACTTACACGAAAATAACAGCCAGGATGCTTACTAAGACTAACTTTCTGAATTACGAATTACGAATTACGTTAGCGTAGCGGTAGCGACGCAGGAGCGTCATTACGAATTATTGAATATGTCTTGTGGTGGAAGGCTTTAGCAAAAACTTTAAGCTACTGTGTAAATGTAATAAAAAAGTCTTTCAAAGTTTTAGATTAGCTTTGAAATTAACTTTTGATCAAATCAGGAGTCCAAAATGAGCTTAGAAGAACGCGCTAAAGCAACTGCTAAAAATGTTGAAGGTAAAGTCCAAGAAGCAGCAGCAGAAGTTACTGGAGATCCGAAAGATAAAGCTGAAGGCAAAGCAAAGCAAGCTGAGAGCGAAGTCCGTCACGGTATTGAAGACGTAAAAGATAATGTCAAGAAAAAGATTGACTAATAATTCAAATCTTTTGCAGAAACTCTAGGGATATAAACGGGGTGGATTCCATTTTTGCAAAACAGTATGAAATATTCAAGATTCAATACTGTACCCCTTTTTTGTTCTCTTAGCGAGCATGGAAAGTCAAAGGGCTAGCTTTATTGCTTGAAATCTTGTAGGGACGTAATTTATTACGTCCCTAAATTTATGGAAAAAACTTATTACAAATTAGAGGTAAGTAGAGCGACGCAAATAAAGCTAACTGGCTAAGGCTGTCATTTGTCATTTGTACTGCCCTTCGACTACGCTCAGGAACCGCGAAGTCGAAGTATTTGTCCTTCGTCATTTATAAGGGTTTCAACTGTATTTACGTTTCGTAATATAGTTTGGTTTATTCTTGCCGACTTACTTAGTCTCACCAAGCTAGAACAGTAAACTATATCCACCCTCGTAATTTTTTATGTACCTGCGCTAGATACCACATATAATCATCGATTTTGTAATTATCAGCAGCTTTAACTATAGATTCCTGAGCTAAATCAAGATTATTTTCAGCTTCGTAATATAATCCCAAGTAAAGATGACTGTAAAATTCGCCACTCTCTCCTTCTGATTGACCAATACTTAAAACATCATCTGGTGTACAGTCTCCTGCATACAAATCATATACACACTGCATAACACGTCGAGGGTCATTTTTCACAGGGAGCAAAGAATTACGCGCCTCTTTAACACCTAAAGAAGGAGCTATGCAGAGATATCGCCATACTGTTTCTTCTACATCTTGAGCATTCACTGTCAAATCTATTTGAAATTGTTGAGCGCCTTCAGCAAATCTTTCTGCATAATAGTACGATAATCCACGTTGCCAGAGGTAAGGTTTAATACGGGCATCCAATTCCTCTGCCATGTCAAAATCTTGAATAGATTCATCGATTTTGGCTAGCTGAAAGTTAACCATACCTCGACGAATGTAAGCAGTGGAATTTTTCGGCTGATTGCGGATGGTTTCGTTCCAGCGCTGGAGTTGATTTTCCAGAGAATTTGAAAAAAACATGAGTTTGTCAGTGGGTTTGGTCAGCTATTGAATTGGAATCAGATGCGGTGAATGGTTTAGGGATTGCGATGATCTACATTACGACAAAAGGCGATCCAATACTGCGTAGGTTTTTAATATTTGTAGGTTGGGTTGAGCGCAATGCGAAACCCAACAAACCTCGCTCTTCGGTTGGGTTTCGTTCCTCAAACGCCACGTGCTACCCTGCGGGAACGCTAAAAGCGAACAAGTCTCTTAACCGCAAGGGCGCAGTGGCTCCCCAACCTAGACATTTTTTATTTTTTTGCCAAAACCTACGCAGTATTGAGTCCTATCCCATATTTCTTACTTAATGCGTAAGTCTTATAAGTGCCAAAGTGAGATCCATCCATGAGGTAGAAGAAACTACTTCGAGTATTCAGTATTGTAGAGTTTGTGTCTTAAAATCAGGAAAAAACGCTCGTGGTTCCCATTAGAGATAATAATCCGACAAAAATCACGCCTTATGTGACTTATGGACTGATTGCTGCTAACGTCCTCGCTTTTCTTTATGAAGCAACTCTTCCCCCACAAGCATTAAATGGGTTTTTACACCTTGCGGCTGTAGTTCCACGAGAACTCACCTTAAGCTTTGCTGGTATCTCTGTACATCAACCAGTACCAGAATGGGCAACTTTAATTACCTCACAATTTTTACACGGTGGTTTCTTGCATTTAGCCGGTAATATGTTGTTTCTCTGGATTTTTGGTAACAATGTTGAAGATAAGTTGGGCCATGCCAAATATTTGCTGTTTTATTTATCTTGCGGTGTTTTGGCATCCTTAACCCAGTGGTTCTTCGCTCAAGATTCTAGCATTCCTTCTTTGGGCGCAAGTGGTGCGATCGCAGGTATTCTCGGTGCATACATTCTTCGCTTTCCCAACGCTGAAGTTCTCGGTATAGTGCCTTTAGGGTTTTTCTTCCCGACTTTCCGCGTCCCGGCATATTTCTTTTTGGGATTCTGGTTTCTCGAACAAGCTTTCTATGGACTTGCTAGTCTGGAAACACGTACCAACATCGGTATGGAAAGCGGCGGTATTGCCTACTGGGCCCATGCAGGTGGGTTTATCTTTGGGGCAATTCTCGGCCCACTGTTGGGTTTATTCAGCGATAAATCCCAGGAAGAATCTTGGTATAAGTAATTCTTCATGCTACTGCACCATCAATTATACTGATTGATTTCACCAGTCAAATTCCTTAACCTTCGCAACCGCTAGCCTGACAAGCTATATTGCAATTAGCCAATAATTTAGGAAAAACACCTGTGTTTCCCCTCTACGACGAAAATCCGACGCGAACCACCCCGTATTTCACCTACGGGTTAATTGGCATGAATATTTTAGTTTTTATTCACGAGGTGAGCCTGTCAAATGCACAATTGAGTCAGTTTTTAAGTCAGTATGCGGTAGTGCCTCAAGAGTTAACCACCAACGTGAATGGAGAGTGGATAACGTTATTTACGTCGCAATTCTTACACGGCGGTTGGTGGCACTTAATCTCGAATATGGTGTTTCTCTGGATTTTCGGCAACAATATTGAAGATCGATTGGGTCATGCCAAATATCTGATTTTTTATTTAGCGTGTGGTGCTTTAGCAGCCTTGTGCCAATGGTTTATTGGCATGAATTCTGAGATTCCTTCTTTAGGGGCAAGTGGTGCAATTTCTGGAGTTCTGGGTGCATACATTATCCGCTTTCCCCACTCTAAAGTCATGACCTTAATATTTTTGGGGATTTTTATCACCACAATCAGAATTCCAGCACTAGTAATAATTGGACTTTTCATTGTGCAAAATGTGATATCGGGTCTTGCTACTCTGCAAACAGCCGCTAAGATGACTGTAGAAACTGGTGGAGTTGCCTATTGGGCGCATATCGGTGGTTTTGTTTTTGGAGTAATTCTCGCTCCCCTATTTGGCTTGTTTAGGCGCGACTAAGTACACCATTTGCTAAGTACAATATTTCATAAATTCGTAGCGAATTCTCTTTGCGTTCCTACCCTACGGGAAGGCGAACGCGAGTGCGTCTCCAAGAGTTGCGCCTATGCGCTTCCCTTTGCGCCCCTACCCTACGGGAAGGCGAACGCGAGTGCGTCTCCAAGAGTTGCGCCTATGCGTTAAAATATCCACCGTCAATTTGCTCCAGCAATTCCAGTTTGGCAATTCACTAATTTGGAAACTAAGTAAGTTTGTGCGAAAACACTCAAGTATGTTACTAAACGTAAATAGGCTTAAAACCCTTACTAATGACCAATGACAAAGGACAAATGACAGCTTTAGCCAGTTAGCTTTAATTGCGCCGATCTACTTATTAGTTATTGTTAGCAGCCGTTGAAACTTCTTCAGATTCTTCTACCTCAGATGTAAATCCTGATGATTGTGCAACTTCTTCAGGTGCATAAACGGTGATATCAGCACCATTGATAATTGCTCCTAATAACCCCAGTTCAGATTCAACCAATTGATCAATAGTTTCACCTAGCATATTCTCTTGTGTATAGTGTGGTCGCGTCACTAGTACGATGCCATCGCTGTAGGGTTGGATTAACAAAGGGTCATTGGATATGCTCAGAGGACTAGTATCTAAAATGACTAAATCAAAACGTTGGCGGACATCTTCCATAAGCCGCCGTATTTCGCTGGATTCCAGAATAGCAGCAGATTGCCGCACAGGGCCAGGGCTGGGAAGAATGTATAAATTTTCCACATCAGGGACTAAACGGATACATTCACTCAAGTTAGCGTAATAACGCAGGGGTTCAATAGTCGCATCGGAGTCAGGAATTACTTTCAGGGATGCACAACGGGAAGGCGATCGCAAATCTGTTTCGATAATCAAGGTTCTTTTACCAGCACGTGCAGAAGCGATACCCAAGTTATAAGCACTTGCCGTTTTGCCCTCTAGGCTGCTGGTGCTAGTAATCAACACCACCTTTAAGTTTTTACCACCAATCCGACGCAGATTACTACGGAATTTCTCATAAAATTCTAAATAAGGAGAATCGGCGGAAAGTACCACAGGTACGCCTTCTTGCTCCAAATCAGCAACTGGCATTAAAGGCAATTCTCCCAACAAAGCCACTTCCCGTTGCTTAAGACTCTGGCGAATATCCTCCCTGGTTTTGAAAGTTCCTTCCAGCGCTCCCAACAAGAATATCACCCCGCCACCAATCACCAAACCTAATAAACTACCCACAGCAAGGGTAATAGGCACACTCTTGGGAGGTTTGGCATCGACAGTGACCGTGGGTCGTCTGGCAATGCTGAGGCTGCTGGTAGTTTCTGCCTCTGCGGTTTTAGCATCGGTTAGCTTCGCCTGCATTTGGTCATAGATGGCTTTTTTAAGTCCAACCTCCTGTTCTAAACGCGATCGCTCTAATTGCTTATTGGGTATCAGAGAATACTCTCGCCGTAGTCGCGCTTCTTGTTGGATCTCTTGGGTTAGTTGTTGTTCCAGTGTCTCCCGTTGGGTTTGCAAAGACACCATTTGGTTTGCCAATTGCTGGCGTGCTGGATCTAAGCTACTTTGGGTGCGAATACCAGCAACGCTACCCTGAAGCGGAGCCGCCGTCCCATCACCACCTAACACCTCCGCAGCACGCTGTTGTAGCAATTCCTCAGCAGCTTGTTTCTGGCGCAGCAACTGAACCATCGTTGGATGTTCCGGTCGCAAATCTTTTCTGAGTACGGCGATTTGCGACTCACTTTGATAAATTTGCGCTCGCAAGTTACCAATAATTGGATCAGCACTCAAAGCGGAAGAAATATAAGCCTGTCCGACTGTTAAGCCTAACTTATTTTGTAAACTGCGAACTTGGCCCTCAACCCCAGAAATAGTTAATTGAATTTGCCGTTGTAGATTTTGGCTGCTAGTAATGGCGCTTAACAAACTGCCATTCTCTGCTGCCAATATTGCCGTTCGCTCAATGCGATCGTACTGTTCCAGCTTCTTTTCAGCAACTTGTAGTTCGCGTTTAGCTTGTGGTGTGCGATCGTTAATTTTTTGAATAATTGCTTGTAATCGCCCAGTATTGATATCACTGCTCAACTTGATCATTGCTTGCATCAATTCCGTCAAGACCTCTGTAGCTCGTTTCGGATCACTATCTACATATTTCAATTCCAAAATAGTGGATTCCAATTCTCCAGTCCTGGGGTTTTTTTTAGGTAAAGAAAGGACGACATTAGCACCGAGATTTTTCGGTTTGACATCGACTTTCTCTGCCACTGTGGTAATTATCTGGTTTGATAATAAAACTTCCTCATTTAGTTCCTTTCCTTGCTGTTGGATTTCAGTACCAGTGGTAGAGAAAGAAACTGGTGGGCCACTATAGGTAAGTGCGCCAGATCCTATATAGCTAGCAGGTGGATCTGGTTGCATAGCCACCACAGTTGATCCGGCGACAACTAAAGCAAAACTAGCTAGTCCAATCCACTTGTACTTATCGAAAGCAATCAGATAGCGCTTAACAATTGGTGGGGTCATGGTCGCTTCGCTCCAATTCAAAATTCCAAATGACACTCGCAGACTCGTTGGCGTAGCCTAAGAAGAGAAGAGGCTGCGCTAACAAAATTCAAAATTAGGAAGCACCAAACTAAAGATAGTGGCTTTGATATAAGGACGCTATCAACTTCCTACTCAATACTGTTCGGTTAAGAATATTCGTAGGTTGGGTTGAGGAACGAAACCCAACATTTTCTTTCTACACATTTTTATTTTTAGTCTTAACCGAACCGTATTGACTTCCTACTGTATATAGTAATCCTACTTGAATCTTGCTAATTCTACTGAAAACTAAACTTTTATAGAGCAGAATTTTAGCCGACTTAGGTTTTCAACAATCAAATAAAAGTTTTATATATTGGTTGATATCTTTAATATTTTTCGATTCATGAATTTAAATGTAATACCATTTATTTGTGAGGTTGCCCCAAACTCTTTTAACTTCTTTCTTTGTGTCCTTTGCGTCCTCTGCGGTTCGTTTTTCTTTTTTGTACTTATGATTCATACAGAATTGGTACAAGTAGCAGATGTGGCTTCCTCCACTCCCAACTCTTTCCAGCCTCTATCGTTCTTTTAAAGTTCCTAATTTGATCAATTGCCACCGAAGTTGTCAAAAAACCGGAGAAAGGATTGAACATTGAAAAAAGGTTGGGTAATAGTAGTGAGGAAATTAGTAATTCTACCAATGAGGTTTCGACCAACAACAATAACATCATTATCTTGAAGTGCCACATTTTGAGAAGCATCACCGCCTAAAGCTTTTTTAGCATCAAGTTTTTGAGTAACAGCTTTACCTCGTTCAGGATCAAAGCGAACCAGAGCGATATCCCGGAGGTTAGCAGTATCGAGATTTACTCCTCCCAAAGCATCTACAAATGTACTGCCATTAGGCAGTGCTTGAATGGAAAGACCTCCCGCAGCGTAATTTAAAACCCGGACTCTAATCTGTGGTGTAGCCAAAGATGAACGTGCTACCAAATTACGGTCATAACCGTCATCATTACCAACTTCACGACGGGGTATGAGTATCGCATCTCCATCTTGTAAGCGTAAATTAGGGATTGAACCGCCATTTTGCAGTGCGGCATATAAGTCAATGGTTTGTGAAATCACAGAACCATCGATTAACTTCCGGCGTACTTGCACTTGTCGCAGGTCTGCATTCAATGTGGAACCACCAGATATTAACAAGGCATCAGCAACGCGGGGTGTTGTTGAATTAATCGGATAAATTCCTGGTCTAAATATTTCCCCGCTAATGGTAACTTGAACTGGTCGCGTGCCTACCAAGGATACGACTACCATTGGATCTGGGAAAATGCGACTTAAACCCAAGCGAATTTTTTCTTGAGCTTCTTCCAAAGTTAAACCTTGTAATGACACCGTTCCCACTTGCGGCACTACGATGTTGCCTTCTGGACTAATTACAGCTTGAAAACTGAAGTCTTGACCCTGTGTTGCTAAGGCTAAAACTATTACTGGATCAACCACATAACGATTTAAACCCAAGCGAATTTTTTCTTGAGCTTCTGCCAAAGTTAAACCTTGTAATGACACTGTTCCCAGTAACGGCACTACAATGTTACCTTCTGGATTGATTAAAGCTTGAAAGCTCAAATCTGGAAAGCGCTGAACCGAAACACTAATTCCATCTCCTATTCCTAAGCGGTATGGGCCAGGAGGACGCTGAAGCACAACACCAATTGCATCTCCTGGGCCCAAGAGGTAGCGGGTGAGTTGGGGGGAAATTTCGTCATTTGCACCTGGAGGTACAGCCTCAGTACCTGGTACAGGCGAGGGGGGTTGTCCTTGAAATGGAAAAGGCTGGGCAAGAACAAGTTGAATAGGTGTTGTTAAGAAAACTCCTACTTGAAGACTGACAAAACACAGGGCGCTGAATCCACGCATATAAGAACTGGGATCTATGGACATCGGTGTAGAAAATACTGATTAGGAATTAGTCGCGCCGAGTGGTTATTTTACTATAAAAATGTCCTAGACGTCTCTTTTCTCTGCAAGTATTTACCAAGAATAAAGAGAAGAATTTTGCTAAATTTAATTAGACATCTGGTGAAATTAAATATGCGTTACCCCGAACCCTTGTAGAGACGTAGCACTGCTACGTCTCTACATTCTTTTTCGGAGACGTCTATTTCTAACTTCACAAGAAATATTGTTAACATCTTTTAGCTGAGTTTTAGCTTGACCGCAATTTCTAGAAATACTGTTGATGAATCTCTGCACAAAGGCATTCATAACAGACTTTACAAAGGGCCTGCCATCAATCGAGCTTGCACTGTTTCGCCGATAGACTGGGCTAACAACCAAGATGTTTCAACCTGTCCCAAAGGTTCCATTGGAATTAGAATGCTCACACCCACCCAAGGAGTGCGTTGCTTGCGCCACTGTGCTAATTGATCTGCTAAGAACCAGTGTAAAGGAGATGGATTTCCGCCGTCTGGCATCGCGTACCATTGCAAGACAGCAAAGGTTTGCTGTGGTGTGGAGGCGCGAAAGAACCTAGCTTCTACTTTAGTTTCCACATTAGAAGTCAACTTTCCAGGCGATTTTACAGTAAATTCCGCAGAGCGATATTGAGCTATATCCCACTTTCCCCAGCGTGATCTTCCCCAGCCGTTAACGTCTGTCCACTCTACCTCTGGTTGATCCATAGGCCCATTTTGGGGTAGCAAAAGCAGGATCGCCTGGGATTGGGAACCTTCTTTTTTCATTACCTGCAAAGACCATTTATGTTCGCCAATTTGCTGTTCTGCTTGTTCAATGATTTGCCAACCAGGAAGGGCTAACCCAGTCTTGCGGATTTGTCTTAATTCATTGAGGGTAGTAACAGGTGGCGGCTGTTTCCATTGCCAGCGTCCTGTCAGGTATCCGGGAACCCCTGCCATTACCAGCAGCAGTAGCAATAACAAAAGTGCTGCTAGCTGACTCAATTGGTTTTCCTTGAAAAATTTGGAGAAGGAAGTCATCAGTAAAATTTGCAATACTTAGTCAAAATTTTACTTTATAAAAGAACACCGTGAGTTCAGTAATCTTTAGGACTTACGGATCGGCGACGAAAAATTGCCTTCCATTAAACCTCTGTCTTCCTTTACGTCCCTTTGCGTTTAAAAACATTACTTTTATGAACTACCCACAGTTGGCTCCGCCGTTCTCAAGGGTTTCTACATCCCTCAGTTCGTTTTTCGCGGAGACTTCTACAGATTTTTGACGCTTCATTGCCCCTAGTTGCTTCATGCTTCCTGCTGTTTTGCGGGTGCGTGAAGTAGAGCCAGACGACTCTGCGTCTGCGAGGCTAGTTCCTAACCCCGGTAGAGTAACGCCACTTGCTCCACTTGGGGAAAGCCCAAGACCGCAGTGGCTCCCTTTTGACCAGTAAACCCGGATTTCTCACAAGTGACAAAAAAACACTTGGATGAGTCAGATTTAGAGTAACTTAATTGATACATTGTCAAATTTCCCGTAGAACACAAGGCTAACCCAGTAAAAACCGAATACAAACAAGATATATAAAACACATAAAAAATGTAAAATGCTGAAGAAGAAACAAAATAGTAAGAAAAATTGACATACCCACTTGTTGGGCTAAATCAAGTAAAATAACCCAGCAAGACAGTTATTTAAAATCAAATTAGCTATTACTTATAAATCTAATCATTTAATTATCCAGGGCAGGGTAGTCGAGATAAACGCTCATAAATCATTGCAAAAACTTCCTTGTCAGGGCAAGTACTGCTAATTGCAATCAAAACTCGTCGTTTATAAATTGTAATCACAGCCCCTAGCTTTAATAATTTTGTGCGTATAGTTCCAATCGTTGCATTTTTGTATTCTGTATTGACCAAACATTTCTCTCGCAGGTCGTTCATTAAAATGTAGGCAATAGCTGTAAACCATAAACGTAATTGATTTCCTGCAAACGTGTGGGTACTTGTTCTATCACTTTGTAAATCTAACTTTTGTTCTTTGAGGGAATTTTCCATGTTGCCTCGCGGACAGTATTTTTCGGGAATATTCTTGGGATGCACGATACTTAATTGATTGCGATAACTGGAGTAAACGAGGATTTTCCGGAAGTCCAAACACATGATCAATATCAGTTTCTTGTTCACACCAAGCCATTATCTCTTCTCTGGAATAAGCGCTATCCCCACGAATAATAATTTTCACTTTTTTCCATCGAGAGCGGATGATTTTTATGATTCTTTGTAATTCTTCTAACCCCCATGCTGCTGGGTCTAAGTTTGATGCACGCAATTTTGCGGCAAGTAAATGTTGTCCACAGAAAATATAAAGTGGCGCATAACAATATCCTTTGTAATAAGGATTAAAGAATGTCTCTTCTTGATGACCATGTACTAAATCATCCGTAACATCTAAATCTATTATTATCTGTCGTGGTGGTTTTTGATAAGATTCTAAAAATAGCTCAACTAAAAGTGTTTCTATCGCCAAAGCATCATATTCGATCCGGTGATACCGACTGTTTTCTCTTGAATCTACGTCGTCTGGACAATGTTCAAGACGATTTAATGTGCTTTTCCCAGCCAAAGTGGTTAATTCTTGTTCTGAGTTAATAACGTTTCCCACTGCCAGTGCAAATATTGGGTCGTGACGTAGAGTTTCATGGTCATTTATATCCTCATAACCCATGATTAAGCCATATATTCTTTGTGCTATTAAGTTATGAACTGGATATACAACTTTATTTGAGTTTCGGTAATCTTTGAAACATTCTGCAAATCGTGATGTTATTTTTCTTTTTCTATCTAGTTCAGCAATTAATGTTAATCCTGCATCCGATGTTACAGGCTCACCCTTGAAATTAACTACAACTGGACATGACTTGTCTTGTCCAAATACGAACTGTTCCGGTATAGAATGATTTTGATCTGGGGTCATGCTTTAAACTGCTGGGATTCTTGTGTAATATACATTTTGGCAGTTTTTGACCCCTCTTTTTTTGATCTTGGTGAGAAATCCGGGCAAAGAGAATTCGCTACGAATTAATGAAATGTTGTACTAACTTTCTCTTGCTTGCTCAGTTTCTGGAGATGCTGAGAAATAGCTATTAATCGAATTCAGTAAAGGTACTAATGACACTAGCATACAAGCAGAGTATAGATCACCACCCCAACCGTCATGAAGCCATTTAAAAGCCGCTTCTTGACCTGTGCCATGAAAGAAAGTTAGTAAAGTATTACGAATGATATTGGCAATAATACTAACGATCGCAGCCAGAGATAAAAACGCTGTAGTTGTACGGCGTGAAGACAAAGCATCTGTCCAATAAAGCAGCATCAAGCCGACGTAGAGAGTCGTGAACAACATTTTCAGCCCTGCACAGTAGGGCGCAACTTCTACAATCCGTCCTCCCACGTAGAGATTGATCTCATCTACGGTTACTTCCATACCAAATTGATTCAGTATGAAGCCTGCTGTGCCAGCGATGAAGCTTTGGAGAGGCAAGGTATAGGGAGCTATGAGATAGGGTACTGCCGTTGGAGTTGCTAAAAATACTAGTAGTAGAGGGAATCCTTGCGATCGCAAACCTGATATTCCCTTAAACCACAAGCATAATCCTACCAATATAACGGGCAAGGAAAGGTTAACCCACTCTGTAACACCGCTAAGATAAAATACTGCCCCTAATAATAAGAAAACAGCGCCCAAAGGATGGATGGTATCTGGCAAACGTTTCCACTTTTTCCGGTTCGTCCAGGCCAGATAAGCAGCAAATGGTAAGCCAATAATCCCGTGGCTGAAATATTCGTGTTCTGTACTGATATTTTTGTGCAGCCAACCATCTAACCAGTGTAGCAATATAGGAGCATAAAGCAGCAGTAAAACGCCTAAAATACCTAGATTTAACAAGTTTGATGCGTTTCTGTTTTTAATCTGTTGCTGGAGTGCCATGATTTTTAATAATTCAAAAACTCTCGGTTTTCAAGGGGATTGGGCATTAGACATCTCCATAAATTAAATATACGTTACCCAGAACCCTTGTAGAGACGTAGCACTGCTACGTCAAAACAATTCTTTTTCACTCCTAAGTAAGTTGGCAAGAATAAACCAAACTATATTACGAAACGTAAACACACCTTAAACCTTTATAAATGACGAAGGACAAATGACAAATGACAGCCTTAGCCAGTTAGCTTTATTTGCGTCGCTCTACTTATGTCTATTGAATTAACATCAGGCTACCACGCTGCCAAGGTCAGCAAAACAGGATTTATCTAGTTGAGAATTAGTTGAGACTGCATTGGCGATCGCTGCGACAACTTCTTTGACTTGGCTACTGCTTAAACCAGGATACATCGGTAATGATAGTATTTGCTTGGACAATTTTTCTGCTTGGGGAAAATCTCCCGGCTGATAGCCTAAGTTGGTGAATGCCGGCTGGAGATGGCAAGGAATTGGGTAGTGAATACCAGTTTGAATTCCTGCTGCTGTTAGTTGTTCCTGGAGTTGGTGTCGTTCTATTGGGCAAGAATCATCTACTTTAATGACATAGAGATGATAAACGTGTCCTGTATCACTTTGGTTTTCCATAGGAATAATCCCAGCAGTTGCCAATGGTGCTAGTTCTACATCATATTGCTGCGCAATAGTCAAGCGATCGCGATTCCACTGTGGCAAATATGGTAATTTCTGGTGCAGAACTGCTGCTTGTAAGGTATCCAAGCGGCTATTTGTACCTGGTTCAGTATGAAAATACTTTTGCGATGCACCATAATTTCGCAAGCGCCTCATCTTCTGGGCTACATCTGAATCTCGTGTCAATACCATTCCTCCATCCCCAAATGCTCCCAAATTTTTGCTGGGATAGAAACTAAAAGCTGCTGCTATTCCTACTGAACCAGCGTGATATCCGTCTCTTTGGGCGAGGTGTGCTTGGGCTGCATCTTCAAAAATTAGTAGTTTGTAGGTATCAGCAAAGTTCAATAACTGGTGTGGTGATACCATTTGACCATAGAGATGCACAGGGATAATTGCTTTAGTTTGAGGCGTAATTGCCTTTGCTGCCGACTCTAAATCAATTAAAGCTGTTTGGCGATCGCAATCTACTAAAATTGGCTTGGCGCCAGCGCGTAGCACCCCAATTAAGGTTGCGACAAATGTGTTTGCTGGTAAAATCACTTCATCGCCAGCACCAATATTACACCCTTGCAATCCCAGAGCGATCGCATCTGTCCCTGATGCAACACCAACTCCATATCCTGTCCCAGATAATGCCGCAAATGCTGCTTCAAAATCTGAGAGTGCTTGCCCTAAAATAAAATCTCCCTGTTCTAATACAGATTGGATTGCATCTTGTAATTTCGTTTGAATTGGTTCATGTTGTAACTTCAAGTCTACGAAAGGAACTCTAATAGTCATTTTATTCATTAGGAGTTGTCCTCAAAAAATATTTCCTCGTAGGGAAAAAATAGAAAAGCTTGCAAATTTTCAGTGTGAAATTGTTATGGGTTCAACTTATATATCGGACTACTATAGGACTACTATTTGATTTCTGAACAGATACGTAGGGTGCGTTAGCGTTTCGCGTAACGCACCGAATCCCTAAGAATGGTGCGTTACGCTGTCGCTAACGCACCCTACAAATACTTAATGTTGTTCAAAAATCAAACCGGATTCCTATATTTGACTTAGGACTTACGCAATAACTCCCTGAAACTCTTATTAGGGATTACCAGGAAATAAATTATCCCATCTTGTGGGGTGGGCGACACGAGGGCCCTTGACTATTGTTATCCGTATTTATTGTTACTTCAAATACGTATAAAATTATTTATAAGTAAATTTACGTTGAATATTGCCATAGGAATTTTCCCTTCTTTACATAAACAATGACAGAGCTTTGGTATTGTATCCTTAGCATTAGATTACCCTGACTGTATCCAAATCTAACGCAGTCTGATTGCAAAATCTCAAGCAATAGAGACTATAGCAGTGCTAAACAGAGAACATTCAGCACCAGTAACTACTAACTGGTAAAGACCGCATTACCGACTTAATGCAAGGGGTAAAAAAATTTTGCCCCAAATTTGTTTGTCAGAGGCAAAATTAGGGAATGCTTAAAATAGCAATTGGTAACCTAGAAATAGGACTTGTATCAATTACAGTATTGAGAAATTATTAAGGTAGCAGTGGCAATGGTAGAGCCTGAAAACAAATTATTTGCCTTAAAAGATGGTTGGGATTCTGACGAAACAAGAGAACAACAACGCCTCAAAGCTTTGTCAGATTTAGGTTTGCGCCAACCAGAAACGATTCCAGTTTTTGAAGAAGCCACTCAAACTGCTGCCCGCTTTTTGGAAGCACCAATTTCCATGTTGGGATTTGTGGATCAAGAACGCCACTGGTTTAAATCGGCAGTGGGCTTATCTAGGTTGGGACTAATGAATCATTTGGCACAAAGCCGCCAACTGTTACGCCGGGAATCCTTTTGCACTCAAGTAGTAGAGAGTTTTCAACTATTTGTAATTAATGATACACACAAACTAACAGATCCAGTACTTGCTAGCAGCAAGTTGGTGCAGGATTATGGTATTCGTGCTTACTTAGGAGCGCCACTTATTGATGCTGAGGGAAATTGTTTGGGTGCATTGGCGGTGATGGATTTAGCACCGCGCAATTTT
This sequence comes from Nostoc sp. CHAB 5836, assembly GCF_020829445.1. Lineage (GTDB taxonomy): Bacteria > Cyanobacteriota > Cyanobacteriia > Cyanobacteriales > Nostocaceae > Nostoc. Next base: position 21,853 of record NZ_JAIVFV010000048.1, on the reverse strand, counting down.
ACAACCCGAGATATTGAGTTTTTACAAATCATCGCTCGTTGGAGCATGAGTGAATTTGAACGTAACCGACTCCTGCAACGGAGACTCGAATCAAGCACTCCCGCGATCGCTCCGATATTTTCACTCAATGACGAACATAACACTGAGATTAAAATTACCCCGCCCACTAAAGATGGTGACCCTGTTTCAACCAAGCAACTGAAACTAGAACTTTTGGGTCAGCTAACTCATGAGTTACGCACGCCCTTAACATCTGTACTGGGTATGGCTAGTGTTTTAGGACGTGAGATTTATGGGCCTTTGACGACTAAGCAGAGAGAATATTTGGAAATTATCCAACACAGTGGTCGGTACTTACTTTCTCTAGTAAACGAAATTACCGAACTAGGAGCTATGGATGAAAACTCTACTGTGCTGAATCTGGCTCCTGTGGATATTGAAATGCTGTGTCAACAAGCTATCAATACCCTAGAAGAAGTGGCTAATCGCCGCGAGCAAGATATTCGCCTCTCTATAGAACCGGGACGCAATCGCATTTGGCCTTTAGATAAAGACAAGGTGCGGCAAATCCTTTATCACCTAGTTTTCAGTGTGATTCAACTTTCGGCTACAGGTAGCATTGTTCGCATTCATGTCTCTTACAAGGAAGATACACTCAACATTACCATTTGGGTTTCTCATCCCTGGTTGGGGGACGGCATAACTGAGGTTGATCCCTACTTCCGTCTCAATTCTTTATCGCTGCTGGATTTGACAGGTGAGGTAGCAAGTTATAATACTCGTGCAGAAAACCAGGAGCAACCAAATATTTCATCAATAGCAGTTGATAATTCCAAAAACTTGGGTGATTCCCACTTAAATTTCTTTGCTAGTGGTTCAGGTATAAATTTAGCTAAATCACATGGAAGTCTTTCTCGTGAAAGCTTAGGTTTATTGCTAAGTTGTCAACTCGCAGAGTTGCATGGTGGACAAATCCTGATTCAAGGTTCACCAGAATCAGGATATCGTTATGTGCTTTCTTTGCCACTACAACTGGCGACTCCCTCACAAGCAATTAACGAAGTCTAATCATCGGGATTGGTGACTGGGGATTACGGAAGACGTATTTTCTATCTATCTCGGTTATTACCTTTTTATAGCCATAGGCATTATGATCAATTCCAAGTTCTGCGTCGGCAGGCTAATTGATCGCAATGTTTTTTATGAATTTAGTCTGGCAACGATTTACTTTATCATCTTTACCGCTCAAAGAATATCTTGCTACCAGTTACGTACACCGTTCTCTGGTCGGACTATTAAGTTCTTGGCGGCAAACCAGCGTCTTACTCCAGTGGGGAAATGCAACAGCAGCTGCTTTACTCAGCTTAATATATGCTCTTGCACCTTTTGTTTCGAGTACGTTGGTAGGTTTGTTGCTGGTGGCTTGTGTCGGATTCTGGCTGTTGTTGACTTTATCTGATGAAGCAACACCAGCAGATGTCTCCTCAGTCACTCCTATTCACCTACTGGTATTGCTTTACTGGGTAATTGCCGCAGTTGCAACCGTATTATCACCAGTCAAAAGGGCGGCGCTTAACGACTTGGGAACGTTGACCTTGTATTTGCTGCTATTTGCTCTTTGTGCCAGGGTATTAAGGTCGTCTCGCCTCCGTTCGTGGATTATCGTCCTTTATTTGCACGTATCGTTAATTGTTAGTGTGTATGGGTTGCAGCAATGGTTTTTTGGAGCCACAGCACTAGCAACTTGGGTTGATCCAGAATCTCCTTTGTCTAAGACTACAAGGGTCTATAGTTATTTAGGAAATCCCAACTTATTGGCTGGATATCTCTTACCAGCAGTAATTTTTAGCTTAGTGGCAATTTTTGCATGGCAAAGCTGGCCTAAAAAAGCGTTAGCATTAACTATGCTAATTGTCAATACTTCTTGTCTAATTCTGACTTTTAGTCGTGGCGGCTGGATTGGACTAGTGGTGGCAGTTTTGGCTGTGATGGCATTACTAGTTTATTGGAAAAGCTTGGAAATGCCTCCTTTTTGGCGTACTTGGTCACTGCCCATTGTCTTGGGAGGCTTGATCGGGATACTGGTACTAGCAGTGATATTGATACCCACATTCCGCGAGCGAGTGTTAAGTATTTTTGCCGACCGTAAAGATAGCAGTAATAATTTTCGCCGAAATGTGTGGGATGCTGTTTTTGAGATGATTCGCGATCGCCCGATTATTGGCATTGGCCCTGGTCATAACTCTTTTAATCAAGTTTATCCCCTCTATCAACGCCCTCGTTACACAGCTTTGAGTGCCTATTCGATTTTGTTGGAAGTGACTGTAGAAACTGGCTTTGTTGGTTTAGCCTGCTTTCTGTGGCTAATAATCGTCACATTCAATACGGCATTTTTGCAAATGCGACGATTGCGACAACTCAGAAGTGTAGAGGGATTTTGGTTAATTGGAGCGATCGCTATTTTGTTGGGCATGGTAGCTCACGGCACAGTAGATACTGTCTGGTATCGTCCGGAAGTCAATACCCTCTGGTGGCTGATAGTTGCCTTAGTTGCCAGTTATTGGACACCTTTAGCTCAAAACCAGACAAATTCCTCTAGCTTAGAAGCAACAGGAAACTAATAGACATCTGGTAGAAATTAAATATGCGTTACCCAGAACCCTTGTCTTGACGTAGCAGTGCTACGTCAAAACAATTCTTTTTCACCAGACGTCTAATATAAATCAATACGGTTCACTTAAGAGCGATCGCCCCACTCCCCCTTTTGCTTGCATCGTGCTAGCATAAAAATAAATCCTGCTTCGAGGTAAGGCGATGGCTACCCTTTATGTAAGAAATTTACCCGATGATTTGTATGCAAAGCTGCAAGAGTTAGCGGCATCTGAACACCGTTCCATTAACGCTCAAGTTATAACTCTGTTAGAACAAGCTTTAAAAACTGAAGCACAGCAAACAGAAGAAGAGAAACGAAAAAATGTGCCAAAACTTTTAGAGGAAATCCGTCTTCGCCGTGAACAGCTACCAACTGATATCGAATGGCCTGATAGCACTGCCATGATTAGAGAAGATCGGGACAGATGACAATTCCTCTTAGATGCGTCGTCGATGCGAGTGTGTCCGTTAAGCAATTTATTCCCGATCCGCTAACAGCCAAGGTTAATCAACTATTTGCTCACCTTGCCTATCCCCAAACAGAAATCTTTGTACCTGACTTATTTTATATTGAGTGTGCAAACGTTTTGTGGAAGTATGCTCGTGCAGGTCGTTACGATGTTTCTTTGATTCAAGGGAATTTAGCTAGTCTCAAAGCTTTCCCCTTGCGTGTTGTCTCGACAGCAGATTTGATGGCTGATGCAGTTGCGATCGCCTTAAATTATGAAATCTCTGCCTACGATGGCTGTTATGTTGCACTTTCACAGCAGGTAGGTGCTACTTTGCTGACTCTCGACGGGAAGCTGGTAAGGGCTTTAAACGCTTCGTCTTACAATGTTTCCTTGTTTAATGACTTTGAGGTTCCGCCGTTGGAGTCAATATAATATTCAATTATCAAAAATGCCTTTTACTTATAACCGCACAGTTCGTTTTCATGATACTGATGCTGCTGGGGTAGTTTATTTTGCTAATGTTTTGGGTATTTGCCATGAAGCTTATGAAGAATCTTTAGAAGCATCAAGTATTAATCTCAAAGTTTTTTTTACTCATCCGTCTGTGGGGTTTCCCATTGTTCATGCTAGTGTGGATTTTTTGCGCCCTATGTTTGTTGGGGATAAGTTGCTGATTAGTTTAATTCCCCAAAAAATAGGTGTTGATAAGTTTGAAATTACTTATGGAATTACGGTGGCTGAGGTGGTAGTTGCTAAGGCTATTACTAGGCACGTTTGTATTGATGTGAGTAGTAGAAGTAAGCAGGAATTACCTGATGAGATTATTCAGTGGTTGGAGACGAACCACAGAGACGCAGAGGGCGCAGAGAGAAGAAGGTCGAGGGAGATTATGTGATGGGATTTTGGAGGAATTCTGTGGCTATTTGCTGTAGTTGTTGGCGGTTAATTTTGCCTTGGAAGTTGCGGGGTAAGTTTTGCTGGGGAATCCAATATTTAGGGATTTTAAATTTGCTGAGTTTGTCTTTGAGAAGGGTTTGGATTTTTAAGGCAGAGGTATCTGATTTTTTGGGAATGTAAATCGCTGTTAAGGCTTGTCCCCAGTGTTTATCTGGGATGCCGATGACACAAATATCGGCAACCATTTGAGTTGATAGGATAGCTGATTCAATCTCTGCTGGGTAAATATTTTCTCCACCTGTAATAATTTTGTCGCTGTTACGTCCGACTATATTTAAATGACCTTGATCGTCTAAAAAACCTAAATCATCTACTTGGAAATCAGCTTGATTTTCTCTGGCTATCGGATAGTAGCCCTCACTTTTCGCGTCATCTGGAAAAACCAACGCTAAACCTAACCCCCTAGCCCCCTTCCCTACCAGGGAAGGGGGGAAAATCAAAGCCTCTCCCTTTGTAGGGGAGAGGTTTGGAGAGAGGTTTTCCAGATCCCGTGAAAAGTAAGGATAGTAACCAAGGGCTAGAGATTGAGCATAAATGGTGATATTTCCGATTTGATTGGAATTTAAAATTTCGCCTTGCTGATTGCGAATAGTTACTTTTGCATGGGGAAGAATTTGACCACTGCTAATTTTCCCGCAGAGAAAATCATCTGGTTTGAGGGTAGCAATTTGAGAGGCGGTTTCTGTCATGCCATAGGTAGGTGCTAACCGGATGCGATAAAATCTGGCTTTTTCTAGTAGTTCATTCCATGCTGGCGCACCTCCCAAAAGTACAGTATTAAATTGGGATAGCCATTCAGTTAATTCTGGATTTTGCAAGAGGCGTTGTAACTGCGTTGGTACTAAAGATATAAAAAATTCTGATTGTTTAATATTTAAGATTTGACTAGATTCTACGGCTTTAAATGGTTGAATAGCCAGTTTACCTCCGGTGGTGAAAGAGCGGATAAATTGCATTAAACCGCTAACGTGATATAGCGGTAATACACAAAATGAATTGACTTGTTTGAGTTGAAAGTATTCTGTAAATCCTTGTACGGATGCTGTGAGAGTTTCCCAAGTGTGGATGGCAAACTTGATCTGTCCCGATGAACCACCTGTGGGAATCATTATGAGTGGGGATGAGGGGGATGAGGGGGATGAGGGGGATGAGGGAGAAAGGGTAGTGTTTTCTTCCGAATCCCCACTTTCCATTCGCCATTCTCTATTGCCCATTCCCCAAATAATATCTGGCTGCACTAAATTAAAGACTTGTTGCCGTTCTTGTGTTCCCCAGTCGGGGTTACACAGAAAAACTTGACTATTGGCTGCACAAGCGGCAATAAAACTTGCTATAAATCGTAATGGTTCGCGTTCGGCTAAGATGATTTTTGGTGGTGTTTTACACGCTGATAATTGTGTTAGTTCTAAATATAATTCTTCAAATATTTGATTAAATTGATGTCTATTATAACCGATAAGCCAATCATCCTGAGTTAGGTTATTAAGACAATCTAAAGGTCGTTCCATAAACTTTGAAGCCAGGTTTCTTCTTGTTCAAAAAAATGGTCGATGCCAAAACCAATTGCTCTGTTGTTTTGGGATAATTCGGCTGCTAGTTGGAGTGCTGCAAGTCTTCCGATCGCAGTTTCAAATACGGATGAAAATACAGTATCAATTTTATGCTGGTGGCAAAACTTTCTCAGACGAGATGGTGAACCAACGATCGCAGGTTTAATGACAAAAATCCCTCGCCAACCTTGTTGATGACAGGCGGCGAGTTGCGCAAGTGTGGCGACAGATTCATCTAAAGCGATCGCAGTTTCGTAACTCCGACTCAATTCCAACATCTCCTGAAATTGCTCTACGGGTAGCGGTTGTTCGATAAATTCAATTTCTATATCTAGTTCTTTATTTGCCTTGAAATTGTCGCAAGTTCGCAGCCATAAGTTAGCTTCTTCATAGTTAAGTCCACAGTTGGCATCTAATCGAAGTTTGGTAAAAGCTGGTAAAGTGTGTATCAGTGACTCAAAAATTTCTAGTTCATCAGCGATCGCATACACACCTATTTTCCACTTAAACGTGTGATATCCCTGCTCCCACAGCGTTTCCCATTGATTTAAAGCCGCTTCCCCAGCTGATAATAAGGCACTGTAGAAGAGTGAGTTAGGAGTTGGGAGTGAGGAGTTTGGAGTTTGGAGTGAGGAGTTAGGAGTTGGGAGTGAGGAGTTTGGAGTTGGGAGTGAGGAGTTTGGAGTCAGGAGTGAGGAGTGAGGAGTCAGGAGTGAGGAGTCAGGAGTCAGGAGTGAGGAGTTTGGAGTCAGGAGTGAGGAGTTTGGAGTCAGGAGTGAGGAGTCAGGAGTGAGGAGTGAGGAGTTTGGAGTGAGGAGTGAGGAGTTTGGAGTTATAAAATTATCTCCCTCATCTCCCTCATCTCCCTCATCTCCCTCATCTCCCTCATCTCCCTCATCTCCCCCACCTCCCCCACTCCCCATTCCCCACTCCCACGCTGACTCAAAGCCAAATTGACAAGCAGGTAACTCATCTGGGATGGAGAAAATTATCTCCTCTGTGATTTTTTCTGGAAGTTGGCGACAAAAATCTAAGGCTTGTTCTAGGGTTTCGGAACCAAACCAGCTAATGGGGGCGATTTCTCCCCAGCCGACTTTAAGATTTTCGTCGGTGAGACGGAGGATAATACCTTCACGAATATCCCAATTACCGTGACTGGTTGTAAGCGGTGTCTGACGACAAGCCACTGCGTATCTACGCACAAATCTTCGCTGATAAGGACGAAATTCTAATCTGTAGTCATTAGTCATTAGTCACTCTCCCTCTGCTGTCATGCCTAATGGCCAATGCCCAACTAAATCATAAATCCCAGTCCAAACAACAAGCAAGCCCAGAAATGCACCGCTACGGCGATGAATTTACAGTTACTAACTTTGTCTGGCTGATTGTGGTTTTCTTGGACGTGGCGACATAATTTGAAGGCAAAGGGTAAACTCACCCAACTCAGTAATGTCCAAGGTGGAGAAATTCCCCATAGCACAAACAGCAAGGTGAGGGTATAAATGCTACCAGTAAACCAACCTAGGAGTTGGGCACTTTTTGCTGTTCCTAGACGGACGATAGGCGATCGCTTGCCTGCGGCTATGTCATCCTTAACTTGGTGAAAGTGTGAGCAAAACAAAATTAAGGTTGTGGCAATCCCAACAATGACTGAGGCTGCTAAACTTGTCATTGACCAAGTTTGGGTTTGGCTGTAGTAGGCTGCCTCCACTGCTAAGGGGCCAAAGGCAAAAAAGCAAAGAATCTCGCCTAAACCCTGATATCCTAAGCGAAAGGGAGGCCCTTGGTACATATAGCCCAAACCACAGCACAGCAGAATTATGGCGATCACAGTTAGGTCTTGTTGCCAAAAAGCGATCGCTAGTATGCCCAGCAACCCCAAACCTAAACACAAATTTCCTATCCAAAATATTAATGGCTTATTGTCTGTTAAGTTCACCAGAGAATGGTGCTTATTTTGATCAATACCTGTTTCGGAATCAAAGACATCATTACTGATATTTTCCCAGGCGAGAATTAAGATTGCCGCAGCGACAAAAGTAGAAAATACTGCACCATTAAAAATTTTAGTTTCGGCAAATGCTACTGCTGTTCCTACCCAAATGGGCATAATGGCAACGCTGTACATTGGCGGTTTAATCGCTGCCATCCATAACTTAGTGTTGGGATATAAAATCTGCTTGGTTGTCATCAGTCGTGATTAATTAAATTGCCGGAATATTACTCTCACTTGAGATTTTTTGATTGAAAGAGACGCTAGATATTCATCAGCTAAAAACAACTACTAGTTTGACTGTGGATTGTTCACCTTGTGTTGTTAATACTCTACCCTGACGTTGCAGCCTCCGGCTGCAACTGTCTTGTCAGGGTCTAGGAACACCACGAACAAGGCAAATCCTACGCTGGTGAAATGACAACTTAATATGTTACCTGTAGAAATACGACCACGATTAATTACACTTTAGGAAGTTAACTTAAAAAAAATTTACTATAGATCCATGACAGTTTCACCATGTCGTAGCAACCTCTTTGTACACAAAGATTTATATCAATTTTTGGTAGCAGTGCAAGAAAAGTGCGTCAAAAATAATTGCAGGCAAATTGTCAGTATCTCTCAGGAGATCGATTTAGTTGACCCTTTACTTGTATTAGATCAACTTACACAAGCAAATGAAATAAATTTTTACTTTGAGGACAAAGGCAAAGGAGAAGCGATCGCGGCAATTGATGCTGTGGCAAAGTTACAAATTGATGGTGTAGATCGTTTTACTCAAGGCGAACATTTTATCAAATCTTGTCTAAAAAATATAATTAATTTTGGTAACACTAGCCAAGGTTTTTCTGGGCCTCACTTTTTTTGTTATTTCAGCTTTTTTGATAAAAATGCCCAAGTAGATTATCCATTTCCGTCTGCTACCATCTTTCTTCCCCGTTGGCAAGTAGCTGTTAAAAATCAGCGTTGCATATTAGTAACAAATATAATTATCAATGAAAGTGTAAGTGTTCAAAGGTTGTTGGAGAATGTGCAAAATAAAATTGAATTTATCCAATCTTTAAAATATTACTCTGCTAATATTGATTGTTTTCCAGCAAAGTTATACAATAAATCTGTCACGAATGCTACTGGGTTTAAACGTTCAGTAGTATCTGTTTTGGAAAAAATTAGGTCTAGTCATTTAAGCAAGATTGTCCTAGCAGATATATTAGATGTCAAATCAAGCAACCACTTTGATTTAGTTAAATCCTTAAATAATCTTAGACGGATACATCCTAATTGTTATATTTTTTCAACAAGTAATGGCAAAGGACAAAACTTTATTGGTGCCAGTCCAGAAAGATTAATTAGTATTAATAATCAACAGTTAATCACTGATGCTTTAGCTGGTTCTGCACCACGAGGTAAAACCCCTGCTGAAGATGCAGCTAATGCCAATCGCTTGCTTAATAGTGAAAAAGAAAAGCACGAACATTCACTGGTGCTTGATTTCATTACACAACGCCTATGCCAGCTAGGTTTATTACCCCAAATATTAGCACCACGGCTGCGACAATTATCGAATATCCAACATTTATGGACACCAATCAGTGCTATAGTTCCAGCTAACATACATCCATTAAAGATTGTCGCCCAATTGCATCCTACACCAGCCGTTGCTGGTGCAGCAAGAGATGTAGCCTGTGCCGAAATTCGGCGTTACGAAAGCTTTGAGAGAGGTTTGTATGCTGCGCCTCTGGGTTGGATAGATTCTCAGGGGAACTGCGAGTTTATTGTCGGAATTCGTTCAGCATTGATTGATGGCGATCGCGCGAGATTGTATGCTGGTGCTGGTATCGTGGCTGGATCTGATCCTGATAAGGAGTTTGCAGAGGTGCAGCTGAAACTTCAGGCGTTATTGAAAGCGTTAGTTTAAAGAGAGGATTTATGAATGCTTACAAACAGCAAGTAATTCAATTTTACGATGCTAGAACTGCCTATGATCATGAAGAAGGTACTCAACATCCCCTAGAAGCAAGTCTCCTACTTGAATCCGTACCACTCCAGCCAGGACAAAAAATCCTTGATATTGCAACTGGAACGGGTTTAGTTGCGATTCCCGCCGCTTTAAAAGTTGGTTCAACAGGCTATGTTATTGGTATAGATATGACTCCTGGAATGCTATATCAAGCCAGACAAAAAGTTGCAGCAACAAAATTACAAAACATCGAATTAATTGAGGGTGATGCAGAATATATAAACTTTAGTGATGGTAATTTTGATGTCATTTTTTGCTGTTCAGCAATTGTACTGCTTACCGATATCCTTGGCAGCTTACAAAAGTGGTATCGTTTTCTCAAACCAGGGGGATTCGTAGCGTTTACTTGCCCTCCCGAAACTGCTTATATGGCATCTGTTTATGTTAATATATGCGCTGGAGTCTTAGGCATATCGCCACCACATATTCTTGCATCCCTTGGTACTACAGAAAGGTGCGAGGGTTTGTTACAACAGGCAGGTTTTCAGGATATCGATATCAAAATTGAACCGCGTGGACGATATCGCAATTTTAGTAATGAAAAATTATCCCAGAAGACAATTAATTTAAGTTTTAAAGGCAATCCCCTGTTACCAAAACTATCACAGGAACAATTAGATCAGTTACAAGTTGCATACCACGCCGAAATTGAGAAGCTAGCAACTGTTGAAGGAGTTTGGGAAGATACCACAACCTTCTTTGTTCGTGCTAGAAAATAAACCTCTTCCCAACCCTTCATTAGAGAAAATGAGCAATTTAAGTCTTGAACAAAAGGGCTGTATTATTGGCAGGGCTATTTCATTTTAGACATAAACCACCCGGAACTGAAGTTCCTGGCTCATAGCTAAAGTCCGTTTTAACGGACTACAACCCAATACAGTTGGGTTAAGTATTTCTTTCTTCTCTTTGCGTCCAACTCTTACGAGACGCACTCGCGTTTGTGGTAGCCTGCGGCAAGCCGCTTCTCTACGAGACGCTGCGCGAATGCGTCTCAATACGGTTCAGTTAAGGATAATTGTAGGTTGGGTTGAACTTTAGTGTTACCCAACAAACGCCCGTTGTAGGTTGGGTTTCGTTCCTCAACCCAACCTACACATTTTTATTTTTTGGGCTTAACTGAACCGTATTGGAATGCGTCTACGTTAAAAACACTGACTTTTACTGAGAGTTTTAGCCTTAACCCAAGGGTATTGGACTATAACCTTTTCTCAGTCGTCTTGAGACGACTTTCGCTATTAGACTCAGAATTAATTCTGAGGCGGGCTAGATGAGAATGAAATAGCCCTGGTATTATTGGTCAGATAAAGAATCTTTGAAACTCGCTAAATTAAAAATGATTTTACTCATTTGTTACCACTATTTTGGATGTGTTGACGCAAGACAGAATTGATCAGTGTTTTGTATTCGACACTTTGGGATTGAAACCAAGCTATCACATCTGGATCAATCTGAATTAAGTTCCGTGCTTGAGTTGCTGGTAATCTCAACATTGCTTTCTCGAAAAACTCATCGTTTAACGGCGGAATATCAGAATAATCAATGTCGTCATCTGACATCGATTCTAATGCTTCCCAATTAGTATGTGAGATATTGTTCAAATCGTTGGCGCTCATATCGATTTGCCCTTCGTGCTGAAATAATTCGGATGATATCATTTTGCCGTTCTATCCAGATGACCACCGCTACGCCGTTACCGAGAAAACCGATACCTCGCGAGCGTTCTTCACCATAATCAAAACGGTTATCTAGCTCAATTAGCATCGTACTATCAAACATTTTAGGAACATCGGCAAAGTCAATTTTATGTTTGCAGATGTTTTCGAGATTCTTTGCGTCATCCCATTCAAACTGCATGAAAGTTCAAAGAAAACTAATTTGGCTGATATCTATATTTTGTTCCAAAATCAAATCGGATTCCTATAGTAAACCTTAGTATATAAGGCAATACGGTTCACTTAAGGCTAAAACTCTTTTTCTTTAACGAACCACAGAGGCGCAGAGAACACAGAGAGAAGAGAGAAAGAGAGGGAAGAAATGCTTAACCCAAGTGTATTGGTATATAAGGTAGATTTCAATACTGCGTAGGTTTTTAATATTTGTAGGTTGGGTTGAGCCTTTGCGAAACCCAACAAACCCCGCTCTTCGGTTGGGTTTCGTTCCTCAACCCAACCTACAGATTTTTTATTTTTTTGCCAAAACCTGCGCAGTATTGAGGTAGATTTTTCAAATATAAGGCTGTTTATATAAAATCTCGATGAGTCAAAGCTTTAGCATTAGCCCCAGTATAAGTAGCAACTATATGACCATCACCAGTCATTTGATATTTGTACGTCACTAACCCCTCTAAACCTACAGGGCCACGAGGAGGCATTTGTTGTGTACTAATTCCTACTTCTGCACCGAAACCATAGCGGAAACCATCAGCAAATCTGGTAGAACAATTGTGGAATATATTGGCTGAATTTACCAATCCAAAAAAAGTTTCGACAGATGCTAAATCTTCAGTAATAATAGCGTCAGTATGACGAGAACCATATTCGTTAATATGTGCGATCGCATCTTCTATAGAATCTACAATCTTGATCGACAAAATCAAATCGCTGTATTCTGTTTCCCAGTCTATTTCTGTTGCAGTTTTGATATTCGGTAAAATTTCCCAGGTGCGTTTATCACCTCTTAATTCTACATGGCGTTCTTGCAAAGCCTCAGCAACTTTTGGTAAAAACTCTGTAGCAATAGAGGCGTGAACTAGCAAAGTTTCAATTGCATTACAAACAGCAGGATATTGGGCTTTTGCATCTACTGTAATCGGAACTGCTTTAGAAATATCTGCCGCTTTATCTATATAAAGATGACAAATCCCATCAGCGTGACCTAATACAGGGATCCGTGTATTTTCTTGCACAAAGCGCACAAAGGAATTAGAACCTCTAGGAATAATTAAATCTACATATTTATCTAACTTCAAAAGCTCTAGAGTTTCTTCTCTAGTTGTCAGCAACTGTACCGCATCGGGGTTAACAGCAGTTTGAGATAATCCTTGCTTAATTGCCTTAACGATCGCTTCGCAAGAACGCACCGCTTCTTTCCCGCCTTTGAGGATTACACCGTTACCCGATTTGATCGCCAAAGAAACAATTTGAATCGCCGCCTCTGGACGGGCTTCAAAAATAATCCCCAAAACACCTAAAGGACAAGTAATCCGCTTGAGAATTAAGCCAGTGTCAAGTTCGCGGTGAATCTGTACTCTCCCGATCGGATCAGCTAGCTTACCGACATCTTGCACCCCAGCGATCGCATCTCTTAATTTATGTTCATCCAACTGCAAGCGCTTATAAAGCGGTTGAGAAATTCCCACCGAAGTTGCTGCTTCACAATCAGCGACGTTTGCTTGTAAAATTTCATCTCTAGCCGATTCTAAAGCTTGGGCGATCGCAACAAGGGCTTGATTTTTTGCCTCCGTGGAGAGAATCGCTAGCTTCCTTGCAGCTTGGCGCGTTTGTCCTGCGATCGCAATTAGGGGTGAACCAATGTTAAGAATAGTCATAGCATCTTGCAATGGCGCTAACACGTAGATGTTTGTTGTTGGCACTCACAACCAAATTTTACCACGATTGACCGCGTTAGCTAGCCTGCAAGCCTCTTAAAATCCCACGAGTTGCTTCTCTCTCAGCACGCTTTGTGACTGAGTTTCCCCCAGGGCTATTTCATTCTAGACATAAACCACCCAAAACTGAAGTTCCAGGCTCATAGCTAAAGTACGTTTTAACGAACTAAGTAAGTCGGCAAGAATAAACCAAACTATATTACGAAACGTAAACACACCTTAAACCCCAATACAGTTCAGTTAAGCATTTCTTTCTTCTCTTTGCGTCCAACTCTTACGAGACGCTGCGCGAAAGCGTCCTTCTCCCAGGGGGAGACGCACTCGCGTTTGCGGTAGCCTGCGGCAAGCCGTTCGCGTAGCGTCTCTAAGAGTTGCGTCTACGTTAAAAAAACTGACTTTTACTCAGAGTTTTAGCCTTAACCCAACCGTATTGCCTTAAACCCTTATAAATGACGAAGGACAAATGACAAATGACAGCCTTAGCCAGTTAGCTTTATTTGCGTCGCTCTACTTATAACCTTTTCTCAGTCGTCTTGAGACGACTTTCGCTGTTAGACTCAGAATTCATTCTGAGGCGGGCTAGATGAGAATGAAATAGCCCTGGAGTTTCCCCCATCCCGTATAGCGTTTCCTAATCACATGAGGTACATCGAAACCCCCCTCTTTGCTTGCGGGGAGGGGGTTGGGGGTGGGGTTCTTGTACTTTACTGAATTGAGAACCGCTACATATTCTTACGAGCTATATAGAACTCGCCCATAGTTTCTATGGAAGCCTTTCGGCATTTTAGATGTTTAGTGGGGGTGGAGGGACTTGAACCCACACGACCTTTTACGGTCAACGGATTTTCATTCTCCCGCAGTTTTCACTGCTACCTGATGACAATAGCCAGATCAGATTTTGAGAATTGGACTCTCCCTTTACCCTCGACTTAACGTTAGGGTAGCTCCCGTCGGGTCTCTGCACCTTCCCTTAATTTGGGATTTTGAATTGAAGACTAATCGTAAATCTCAAATCGCAAATCTCAAATTTTTGGGCTTGGCTCAGGATTGCCATGTCTGTCACCAGATTTAGGTTTCCCTGAGTTTGAGAGCTTCCACTTGAGGGATTTCTCCTTCAAGGCTCAGTTATCTAAGTCCGTAGCGTCTACCATTCCGCCACACCCCCATTGGTCTTTGGCAACTAGTATAACTAGTTGTTTTTTGGAGGCAGCAAATACCTCCTCATCTATTCCACCATTAATTGTGTCTTTTGTCCAACTAGATCGAAAATATTTTTTCCAAATTGTCCGATTGTTTTCCATCGTTGAAAATTTTCTTGGTTTTCTCGTAATCAATTTGGCTGAGTTTTCGATCTTGTCTGACTAGAGCTTTGTTTGCTAGTGGATTTATTATCGTAGCATAATATCTCCTTTTATCAATCAATTTGGACATAAAGGAGGAATTCTGGCGTAGTTATTTTGAAAGCGTCATGACTTACTTTCCTCAGTTTGGCTCTTCAGCCTATGATGGAAAACAGATGCTTAAGACTTGAAAGTTTATGATCGTCGCCCTGCTGTATGTGATTTTGGCTGGAGCTTACCTTTTGGTAATCCCGATCGCTGTCTTGCTTTACCTGAAACAGCGTTGGTATGTAGCTACCTCCATCGAGCGTACTTTTATGTACTTTTTGGTGTTTTTCTTCTTTCCGGGTTTATTGGTTCTGTCGCCGTTTCTAAATTTTCGACCCCAACGGCGACAAATTGAAGTTTAACGTGTCGCGGGAGTCCCCACCCTCAATGTACTCATACTCTTGGGGATGAATAGCTCTTGTTGAGGATTACATCTGGAATTGATTTAAAACATAAGTAAAAAATCAGTTCCAGATGTATGACGAATCCCGCTTGTTTTTCTGGTAGGATACTGAAGTCTTGACCATCAATGCCATAAGCGAAAACCAAGCTAATAGGTATATGTTGCAAGAATAAAATTTGGGTCTTGGCAACCAGGACTCCTGACAAGAGGAGGGAATGTCAGACTTTCTAGTACTACAAAGTTCTCTTGGCTATTCCCGATGAATTGGGAGAGCTACGTCCGTCTTAGGGCCTGACTTTTCACGGTATCTGGAAAACCTGTCTTCTATTTCTCTCTTCCTTTAAGGAGAGACACTTTGAATTTTCCCCCTTCCCGACTAGGGGAAGGTGGTTAATCGTTAGCTTTTCCACATGACGTGAAAAGTCAGCTTAGGGCGGGGTAGTTCACAGAGATTGGTAGGTCATAACTCTCATGCGACGGATTGACGCTATTGGAATTGGCTTGGGTGTTTTTATTGCCGGCGGCTTGGCATATGTAGGATTGCAGCTAGTCGGTTTGGATAATCAGCAAGCTGGGATATGGAGCCAAGTCTTACTAATCAGTGGGTTAGTTGGCTGGTTAGCCACCTATTTTTTCCGGGCGGTGGGACAAAAAATGACCTACCACCAACAACGGGAACAGTATGAGCAAGACTTTCTGCAAAAGCGGTTAGATGAGCTTACTCCCGAAGAACTAGCACGAATTCAAGCCCAAATAGAACAAGAAGAGCAATCCCAGGTGTAAAGTGATCATTGGTCAGTAGTCCTTTGTCATTTGTCCTTTGTAACTTGCCTAAGACTAATGACCAATACTTCGACTAGTTCTGTTAATCTATTACAACTCAATTTTGCACCGGGGGATTGAAAAATTTCTTCGGCAAATTGCTGCGGCTGGGGTCGCAGGATTGGTAATCCCTGACTTCCCCTTAGAGGAAGCAGCAGACTTGCTCCAAGCAGCTAGTAAGATGGGAATTGATGTAATTTTGCTGGTTGCTCCCACCAGTTCGGCAGAACGAATAGAAGCGATCGCTCGTTCTTCTCAAGGATTTATTTATTTAGTCAGCGTCACTGGGGTGACAGGGGTGCGATCGCAACTCGAAATCCGAGTGTCTGATTTACTCAAACAAATTCGTGGTGTTACTGATAAACCCATCGCTGTAGGCTTTGGGATCTCTGAAGCTGCACAAGCCCATCAGGTAAGGGAGTGGGGCGCAGATGGAGTGATTGTGGGCAGCGCTTTTGTGAAACAGTTAGCTCAAGGTACACCAGACCAGGGACTTTTGGCGATCGCTCAATTTTGCCAAAGTCTCAAAGCAGCCATCAAGACCACCAACACCAGCACAAATACTTCTCTTGATTCCACCGATAAAGTAGATTAAAAAAGTTTAACAACGCAGGTTTTTAATTCTTCCTTGCTAGACAATTTGACCATTATGGTCTTGAATATTAACATTAGATCTGATCATGTAAAAAAACTAGCTGATATAGTCGCTTATAGTTTGAGTATTATGTGAAATCAAGTAGGCATAATTTATGAGTGTGAGAGTGAGTCAGTCAGAAATGATTATAGTTACGTCGCAATTGAGGAGCAAAGGCGATGAGTGAGAGTATGGCGTTTATCGGCGGAGTCGCCGTAGCTGGGCTGGCAGCTCTCGTATTGCTCAAAGGAACAAATACCCCCCTACAACCTAACTTCGCTGTTGCTCCGCAAATGCCAGGGACAGTAGTAGCGCCGGGAATACAGCCACCAATGTACCCTTACGGCCCCTATGGGCAACCAATGTATCCCGGTCAGGTTCAGCCGCCCACTGCTCCCAATACTGACCAGCGTCTGGAGATGGAGAAGCTGAATACCCAGATGCAGCTGGAGCGTTTAAAAAACGACAATGAACAACTGAAGTTGCAAAATCAACAACTTCAAGGCCAAGTCCAAAATTTCAACACTCAGCAGCAGTGGCAATTAGCCCAGCAGAATAACCAACAAAAAGTGGCAGCACTTCAGCCGCAAAATCCTTGGTGGTCTTCACCTGTAGTTTGGGCTGTGGGAGGCGCAACTCTCACTATTGGTGGTGGTGTTGTCGTCGCTGGGGTATTGGCTTTATTCTCACCACGGCAGCGTCCAGCCCGTACTGTACAAGTGATTCACCCCTACCAAGGAAATACACCGCCCTTGGTTCCAGTCCGTCGCGCTGAGTTTTTGCCTGCTTCGCGGATGGAAGCAAGACGAGTTGAAGCCCAAGAATACGACGAAATGCAGTAAGTAGGTCGGCGCAATTAAAGATAACTGGTGATGGCTGTCATTTGTCCTTAGTCATTCGTCATTGGTAAGGGTTTCAAGCCTATTTACGTTTTGTCACATAGTTTGATTTATTTTCACCGACTTGCTTAATCGCAAATATTTGTTAGTAAAAATAGCAATTACTACAAATGCGAGTAAGTGTAAGTAAAAAATGTTGGACAAAAGCATTTAGGTGAAAAGTATACAGGGTAGCACTGTTAAATTCTCACCTAGATGCTTTGCTTTTACATAAATTATTAATCATTCAAAAACAGTCGTTTGAAGTTCAGAGGGATTAGGAGAATTGTCAATCTTGAAGCTGGGATGAGTTTTTTGGGAAATTTTAATACTTTGCATAATGCAATACAGTTCAGTTAAGCATTTCTTCCTTCTCTCTTCTCTTCCTTTGCGTCCAACTCTTACCAGACGCACTCGCGTTTGCGGTCTTCTCCCAGGGGGAGACGCTACGCGATTGCGGTTCGTTAACAAAATTGACTTGTTTCTTTCTCTTCGTGTCTATTGGTAATAAATAAAGGTAATAAAATTATCTATTATTCATTATCAATAGATGCTTAAACAGCATGGTTAATCAACCTTGATACTACAAACCTGATTTCGGAGTTTCTGTAGCATTAGGACTTTTTGTAGTGGCAGGTTGGTTAGTATCGGGAAATTTTTGTTGAGTATTTTTCTGATTACCTTGATTTTCTATTTTAGTTAGTGCCTGTTTTGCGAGATTTTCGGCTGCTTGTTTAAATAATGGTTCTATTTTATTTCGCCAGTATTTAGTATTAGGCAATTTTTCTGGATGGTTTCTATAATCTAAAACTTTATCCCATTTCCCATCATCTATTGCTTTATTGATCTCATTAGATAACGCCTCCGCCTTAGCCCAATCTTCCTGCCACTGGGCAATCATTTTGCCCGTCTCTTGGATACCAGAAGCAGCACTTTCCGGAATCGACTTCAAAAGCGCGATCGCTCCAATTATATCTCCTGATTCATACTTCTGTTTTGCTTGTTCTATAATGTTGGCACTGTTATCACTAGGCTGTAATTGAGCTAATTTATCGGCATCGGAAGTTGACCCCTCAGACTTTTCTGGTAATGGAGTTGCTACATTCCTAGATTTTGGTTTTAACTTAGGAATTGGTCGAGTTGCAATCAGGGTATCATCATCTACAATCTTAGTTGCAATGCCCTTTTCACGTAGGCAAGAACCCCATTCTTGATTATTGGTTATCACATCTGAGTGTGCCCAAGCCAATTTACCAGATTTAAGTTTAACTTCTATCCAACCTCGTTTTGTTCCCTTGCCAGTAACTTCAAAATTGGTGTTATCTGCAACTGTTTGCAAAATATTATCAGAATTTATTGAACTAGGTTCAGAACGTATATTAGAATTGCCGACAACAATAGCCGAGCATTTGTTTGCTAAGGCGGTATCGTTACCTGTAATATTAAAAGCTAAATTTTTCACATTTGGATATACATTTGCTACCAAGGCAGCCGTACCACCCGCCAATAATATGCCAATTAATATCGGCCAGGGGTCGGATTTGCTAGAGTCTTTAGGCGCAGGTCTAGCGGGGACAGGATTTGCTGGTGCAACTGCAACTGTTTGCAACCGAGATACTTGAGGTCGGGATTTGGTGAATTCTTGAGATGTGGAAACTGCTGGTACAGGATTAATCGCGTCTTTACACGCTTGCAGTGCTTCCGTGGCGTTTTGGTAGCGGTCTTTGAAGTGATAACGCACCATCTTAGACAATACTGCCGCCAATTGATGATTCACGGTTACTGAATGACGCCAGATGATTTCCCCCGTTGCTGGGTCTTCTTGCAATTCTGTTGGCTGTAATCCTGTTAATGCTTGAATGGCAATGATGCCAAGGGAATAGATATCGCTGTTGGGACGGGGTTTACCTTGCCCTTGTTCTGTGGGCATATAGCCAGGAGTGCCAATAACTACCGTGGCAGAGGCTTGTCCGCCCACTGCCACCATTTGTGTACGCAGTTGCTTTACTGCCCCAAAATCTACTAAAACTAGCTTATTATCTGAGGTGCGACGAATGATATTATCCGGTTTGATATCGCGGTGAATCACGCCTTGACGATGCACAAAATCGAGAATTTCCAGAACTTCTTGCAACAGTTGAATTACTTGGCTTTCACTCCAGCGCTTACCAGGTATAAGTTCCTCAGTTAGAGTACGTCCTTCAATATATTCTTGTACTAGATAAAATTCTTGGTTTTCATCAAAGTACGCTAGCAGCCTGGGTATTTGGTCATGGTTGCCCAGTTTTTCTAAGGTTTCGGCTTCGCTGTTGAACAGGCGTTTAGCAGTATCAAAAACTCTGGGGTCAGTTCCGGGTTTGAGGTGCTTGACAACGCAGATGGGATTTCCTGGTCGCCTAGTATCTTGGGCAATGTAGGTTTGACCAAATCCTCCCATTGCGAGGACTCGAATTACTTGGTAACGATGGTCTAGTAGCTTGCCGATCATATTGCCTCCCCAGAGTTATTACCTAATTTTCCAGCTGGTAATAAATATCTCCAAATTTTCTTCAATGAAATCCGCTATCTTGAGAAAAGATTTAGATTAAAAACGCAGCTTTTTAATAAACGCAGACTGTTTATTTTTCTTTTAGTGCCCCTGTTTATTACCAATGCCACCTAAAATAACCAACTCAGTTGCATGGCAGCAAGCTGAAATCCTCATGCAACCAGCTTTCATTCGTGTTATCGACAATATCCGCAAGCAGCTTGATGAATCTTCCTGGACGGGAACTTACCACGATGTCTTGATTTGGCCGCCTAGCACTACTGATGAAATCAAAGCATTGGTGACTGAGCTATTGCAAGCAATGGAAACTGCAACGCCCGAAGAAGCCGATGAAATCAGAGGAACTCTGGCTCGTCTGCCGATGCCCCATCCAGGATATCATCTACGTTTGCAGCGTCAACAGCAAGAAGCGAGTATCGATTTGTGGGAACTGTGTTATCAAGTGTGTTTTATTGAATACACCCCAGAGAGGGAAGCTGCTGATATTGATACTAGTTTAATTGATGAATTAGGTGAAGTGGATTGGTTGCGTTTGGATGCTAAGGCAAAGGAGTTAGTTGAGGAGGCTTTTGCTAAATTGCCAGAATAGTAACAAATAAAATGCCCTCAGAATAGAATTCTGGGGCTATACAAACGAAACCCACCTGCGTGGGTTAATGAGGTAAGGCGATCGCTTTTTCAGCCTGTCTGGGTTGAGGAAGTGGTCTAATCGCCTATCTAATTCTTTGCGATGGCTTCCAACTATCCAAAGATGCTCGAATAGCGGTTAATTCAAACAGATACTTAGTAAGTTTTTCTTTCTGAAGATTAAGGATTTCACGAATTTGTTCAGCCTCCGCTTCTTTCGTATTCCGTTCTTTCAGTAAGCGGTCAAAATCATCTTCAAACATTTTAATAAAGTCATTGATTTGCTGTTCTGCACTTCTAAAATCTTCCTCAATTTGTTTTTCAATGACTCGTTGTAAAAGTTGTTGATTTTTTAAGACCTGCTCATCTATCTTCTGCTTAATTTGTTTTGTTGTTTCGCGTAAGTCAATTTCGTAAAAATCTTGCTGTTCTTGGTATGAAACATCACATAATAGACTTCATTCGAGTTGCAGCAACTACTGTCTTTTTTTGCTTCTTTTCGTGTGCGAGTAAACACCTCTTGCTGGTATTGAATTTCTGCATCTATTCCTCGAAAATCAAAGCTAGGAAACTGAATATCATTTATATTTATCTGAACGTTCAAAGATTTCCCAAGATATAGAGAAAGTTCATTTGATATCTGTTGAATATCTTCTTGTATTTTCTCAACTAAAGCTTCTCTTATTTTGGTGCCATCCCTAACTAGTTTATCTTGAGTGTCTAACCACCAACTTTGAATATGAGGAGCGCAAAATTCATTGATAGTAGTGCCAATCATTTGAGCTTCATCTCTAGTTTTTACTCTAATGATATATGAGTCTGATATGTTGAAGGAATCTTGATACTCAGAATCAGGAATATTCAATGAGTCGGGAACAGATTTCTTCATACTGTCTAGCAAAGAGTTGCTTGTTTTCAGTACTGTTTTAAGTCCTTTTCCTAAAACTTTGCCTATCCCAGGAATAAACTCTAATACTGTTCCACCTATTTCTCCAGCAATAGCAAACCAGTCAACATATTGATGTACGCGACTTTGTAAGTTATCAAACTGTTTAATATTGTGTTCTGTGGATTTGCCTACCCTAGAGCGAGCAATGTGATCAATTTCATTTTGAATTTTATCTTTTGCTTCGCAAGCAAATATACTAACTCCCTGGACAAAACCCTTTATTAGTATCTCTTTTTGCTGTTCTACAGACTTTTTTACATTTGCAACCTTAATTTTAGCAAATTCAGAATGTCTCCGGTAATCCTCTACTTTTATCTTGAGGGATTCAATTGTTATATCCCAACCACTAAACTGTGTATTCAAAGAATTTTCA
>NZ_JAIVFV010000047.1 GCF_020829445.1 Nostoc sp. CHAB 5836 | reverse complement strand
TCGACCGATCATCTTATTAAAGGTATCGCGCATTTTTGTCCTCCAAAATTTTGTTTTTTGTCATTTGTTTTTTGTCATTTGTCATTTGTTTTTTGTCATTTGTCATTTGTTTTTTGTCATTTGTCATTTGTCCTTTGTCAGTGGTAAAAGATGGGTGTAATTTTACTTCTAACAAATCATTGCCGGCGGGGATGATATCTACCACCGTACCCACTAGTTCGCCAGATGCTTGCATGAAGACTTCCAAACCAATCAAATCGAGGACATGATATTCATCTTCGCCTAATTGGGGGCGATCGCTTGCTAGTACCATTAACTTACAACCGCGCAACGCCTCCGCCTGATCGCAATTTTCCACACCAGCTAATTTGATCACATACAAGTTTTTGCTACCGATGTAACGTCCTGTTAATAATTCGATTGGTTGCGGTTCTGTGTCACCTGAACGCAACAACCAGCGTTTTCCCGGCACCTCAAATCTTTCGGGAAAGTCTGATACAGGATAAACCCGTAATTCCCCAGACAATCCTTGAGGGGCAACAATCTTGCCAATTTCTAGCCAATTATCTGATTTGTCATTTGTCATTTGTCATTTGTCATTTGTCATTTGTCATTTGTCATTTGTCACTGGGCATTTGTCATTGCGCATTGGTTATTCTCCTCATCTCCCTCATCTCCCTCATCTCCCTCATCTCCCTCATCTCCCTCATCTCCCCTAATCAGGCACTGACAACTGCACTCTGATACGCTTCTTCAGCCACTTTTGCTAAACGTTGCATAGCAGTGGCAATCTCCTCATCGCTACCGGTGAGGCTGATGCGGAAGCATTGGTGCTTGTGCGGCCACTCTTGGTCTAAACCAGGGAAGAAGGTACTTCCAGGGACAATAATCACACCTACTTGCTTTAATTGTTGGTAAAATTCCCAATCACTGATGGGTAAATCTTCTAACCACAACCAAGCAAAAATTGCTCCTTCACCGCGATGGAGGAACCAAGGTAAATTCTTGGGCATCGCTTGTTCTAAGCTGGTTTCTAAAACGGTAAATTTATTTTGGTAAAAGGGACGGATGACCGTGTGAGAAATTTCTACTAAAGCACCAGAATTGATTGCGTAAGCTGCGATCGCTTGGCCGTAACGTGAAGAATGCAGACTCATATTTGACTGAAAACACTCCAGCACCTGAATCCACTTTTCATCCCCAATGGCAATACCAATCCTTTCTCCTGGTAATCCCGCTTTTGATAAACTCATGCAGTGGAGGATGTTATCACCAAACACGGGTGTCATTTCGGTAAAATTTAAGGCTGGGAAGGGAGGCGCATAAGCGGAGTCAATTAACACGGGTAGATTGTAAGGCGCAGCTAGGGCCGCAATCTTTTTCACCTCATCATCGGTGAGGACATTACCCGTGGGATTACAGGGGCGAGAGAAGAGGACACAACCAGTGTTTTCTGTAATCGACAGTTGGCTGAAGTCGGGGCGATATTTAAATCGGTGTGCAGCTGCATCAATATCGAGAGTTGGTTTGTAGGCAGTTAAGGCTTTTGGAACTAAGCAGATACCGCCGTAACCTGTGTAATCAGGACTCAGGGGTAAAACGATTTGTTTTAACTCGCCGCTAGGGGTGTAGCCACCAAAGCTATTAACAGCGTAGAAGTAGAGGGATTGACTACCGGGAGTAATCAGGATATTGCGTTCGCTCAAATTTAACCCGTAGCGTTTGTTAAAATCATTAGCGATCGCTTCAACGAATGGTGCATAGCCCTGACTTGAGCCGTAGCGACAAACTACCTCACCATATTCTGGACTAGCAAGAAGTTGTGCCGTACAATCTCGCCATAATTGCTCTACCTCTGGCAAAATCAACGGATTACCAGCACTCAAATTAATAAACTGCTGCTCTGCACCCTCTCGCAATGTCTCGATAATATCCTTCATAATTGCTCTGACGCCACTTAGGTTGGACATTTGAGCGCCAATTTGAGTTAGGGCAGGGTTCATAAGCTGTGACAAAATATACTATAGGACTTACGCAACTGGCATATTATTTTGAGTTTGTAGTGAACGCGAGTGCGTCTCGAAGAGAGGACTAAAGTCTTCTTTCATCAGGGCTGTTCGCGGAGCGTTCCCGTAGGGTAGCCCTTACTACCAACTAAAAGCTTTTATTTTTTGTGACACTTGCGTAAGTCCTATATTAATTTAAGGGTGAACAAATTATTTGGGGGTTGCTGCTGACATCCAGTTTACCTTGTTGTCAAAACAGCTGTTGCCGCCTTTAACCAATCTAGCTAGAGAATGATATTTTAGCAAAGTAATATTTATCCTTGTAGAGGGGTGGGGAGTGGGGGAGATGAGGGAGATGAGGGGGATGAGGGGGATGAGGGAGGGAGTGAAGGACAAGAATTAATAACCAATGACCAATGACCAATGACCAATGACCAATGACAAATGACCAATGACAAATGACCAATGACAAATGACCAATGACAAATGACAAATGACAAATGACAAATGACAAAACTATACAGGAGCGCTGGCATTGCAAGTTAAAGCAGCAGTAGCTTACAGCGTAGGTAAGCCGTTGACAATTGAAACCGTTCAACTATCGGGGCCACAAGCAGGCGAAGTGTTAGTTGAGATTAAAGCAAGCGGGGTTTGTCATACCGACGCTTTTACCCTATCTGGTGACGATCCCGAAGGTTTGTTTCCGGCAATTTTAGGGCATGAAGGCGCTGGTGTGGTAGTGGAGGTAGGCGCTGGTGTCACTAGTCTCAAACCAGGGGATCATGTGATTCCCCTCTACACTCCCGAATGCCGTCAGTGCGAATATTGTTTGAGTTTCAAAACTAATCTTTGTCAAGCCATTCGCTTAACTCAAGGACGCGGTGTTATGCCCGATGGCACCAGCCGTTTTAGTGTGGATGGGCAGATGATTCATCATTATATGGGTACATCCACTTTTGCCAACTATACGGTGCTGCCGGAAATCGCTGTGGCAAAAATTCGGGAAGATGCCCCCTTTGATAAGGTTTGTTATATTGGCTGCGGTGTGACTACTGGTATTGGTGCAGTCATTAATACTGCCAAGGTGGAACCTGGGGCAAATGTTGTGGTTTTTGGTTTGGGTGGTATAGGCTTAAATGTCATCCAAGGGGCGCGGATGGTAGGGGCGAATATGATTGTCGGAGTGGATATTAATCCCAATAAACGCGCTTTGGCAAAAAAATTTGGGATGACACATTTCGTTAATCCTCAAGAAGTAGAAGGTGATTTAGTTCCCTATCTGGTTGATTTAACAAAAGGCGGTGCTGATTACAGCTTTGAATGTATTGGTAATGTAAAATTGATGCGTCAAGCATTAGAATGCTGTCACAAAGGTTGGGGCGTTAGCGTGATTATTGGTGTTGCTGGTGCTGGACAAGAAATCAGTACTCGTCCTTTTCAACTAGTAACTGGACGCGTTTGGAAAGGTTCGGCTTTCGGTGGCGCGAGAGGACGTACAGATGTGCCGAAAATTGTTGATTGGTATATGGAAGGTAAGATAAATATTGATGATTTGATTACCCATGTGATGCCCATTGAGCAAATTAATGATGCTTTTGAATTGATGCACAAAGGTGAATCAATTCGGAGTGTGGTGACTTTTTAGCTCTCCAATACTCTAAAGTCCAGTAGTAATCAGCCTGGGGTTGACATTGGGTGTGTAAATGTCTTGAGTCAACAGGGTGCAGGCTTCGCGCATTCTAGAGAAAGTAATTTACAGCTATTTTCAGGTAAATAGACCACGGGGTAGGGGCAGAACAATGCTCATTGGTGTCAACTTAACATGAAAGTCCCGCAAGGAACTGAAGTTCCTTGCTAACAGCTCAAGTCATCTTTTAGATGACTAAATAATCGGAAAAATTTTTAGTCTACTTCAGTAGACTTTAGCTATGAGCCGCTGAAATTTATTTCAGGGCGGGCGTGTCAGCCAACAGATAAGAGATTTATAGCAAAAGTAGACACCAATGAGCAATGCTGTGCCCTGACGACAGATGTGGTTCAAATACATGATTTCTGCTGTAAGAAAATCCTCTAAATTGAGAAATAGCTGGTAGTGGTGTACTAGTTTTGATACAACTGATTTACTTATTGACATAATATGCTATATCTAGCATACTAACTATTACATGAGCCAAACGCACCAAAAAGCTCTCAAATGGATTGGAAGCGCTTTAGATGACTTGAAGGAGTTCCCTGAAGACGTACAAGACGTAATGGGTTATGCCCTTGATGTAGCACAACATGGTCGTAAGCATCCCGATGCAAAACCCTTGCGCAATTTTAAAGGAGGCGGGGTTTTAGAGGTTGTAGATGATTATGATGGAGATACATACCGAGCAGTGTACACTGTAAAATTTGCGGGCTTTGTCTACTTATTACACGCATTTCAAAAGAAGTCAAAACATGGTATTGCTACATCACAACAAGATATAGATTTAGTAAAAAAGAGGTTAAAAGCTGCCCAGGAAGACTATTCGGAACAAGCTACTAAAGAAAAGGAGTAAAGAAGTGAGTAAAGAAAATAGCGTTTATATTAGCAGTGGAAATGTATTTACTGACTTAGGTCTACCTAATTCTGAAGAAAGATTAGTGAAAGCTGAACTAGCACGTAAAATCAGTGAAGCAATCACTTTCCGTAAATTAACACAAGTCCAAGCTGCTGAACTTTTAGGAATTGATCAACCCAAAATTTCAGCATTGGTGAGAGGCAGACTTTCAGGCTTTTCAATTGATAGATTATTTCACTTTTTGAATGATTTAGATAATGATGTAGAGATTGTCATCAAACGAAAACCTGAAGACCGCAAGCAAGCTCGGACAACAGTTGTTTGCTAAGTAAGTAGAGCGACGTAAATAAAGCTAACTGGCTAAGGCTGTCATTTGTCATTTGTCCTTCGTCATTTATAAGGGTTTAAGGTGTATTGACGTTTGATAATTATAGTTTAGTTTATTTTTGCCGACTTACTTAATAGATAAAAACTCTTGACATATGCAGATACCACAAACCGGACAACCTGCGGTAAACCTGATGCCAAATCTCTACGAAAATGACTTTTACACTTGGACTCAAGAACAGGCTAACCTTTTGCGTTATCACCAATGGAACCAGCTTGACCTGCTCAATTTAATTGAGGAAATTGAATCTTTGGGAAGAAAGGAACGCCAAGAATTGAGAAATCGTCTTAGTATATTAATTGGATATTTGCTAAAATGGGAATATCAACCAAAGCAACGCAGTCGTAGCTGGTTAGCCACAATTAGAGTAGAACGACGGGAAATTCTTAGGTTGTTGAGCGAGAATCCTAGTCTGAAGCCTTACCTTGAAGAAGCACTCCAGGAATCATATCAAAACAGTAGGGATTTAGCATCAGGAGAAACAAATCTGCCACTCTCAACTTTTCCCCAGCAATGTTTATATCTTTTTGAGGAAATTCTGAGCGATCGCTTTTATCCGGGTGAGCCTACCACAGATGATTTAATGAAATAAAAGCGATAACGCAGACAAATTACTTGGCGATCGCTAAATAATACTCAAATCGCTCCCGGAGTTGTTCAACCGTTAGATTTTGAGTCCAGTATTCCACTAGGGCGTGACCAAATGCCCAGGCGTTGCGATCGGGTGAAACGGAGTTTTCCAGCAGTAGCGGCCACAGAGATAGTAATTCAAAGTTGAGCCGCTTCGAGTTAGCTGTATTCAAGAGCGAGAAAAGGTCATATCCCATTTGAAGTTTACCAATGACAATCGGCAACTGTTCTACGGGAATTTGCTCTTGCAGCATATCTGCTAGGGCTGGAGACCCGGTTGAGAGCGTAGAAACAAACTGGAGGACGGGACTTTTGAGCAATGCCGTTAGTCCCTGTGTTGTCGCCATTTGGAAGGTGTAGTGGTCGATGATTTTGGCGGCGGCGACGATGCGGGCTTCTAGGTTACGCAAAAAGCGGGCGAGACGGAGTTGCTTGGTAGGTGCGATCGCATCTACTAATCCCAACGATAGCGCCTCCACTCCCCAAGGAACTCGATTGGTTTTGCTGTCACTTGTAACCACCGGTAGAACTAGATTACAAAAGTTTCCCAGCAGCTTGGCGCGATACTCGGTGGCTTCTCTAATGGCAATTTCCTTGGCACGATCGCCCCATTCCCAATCATAAGGTGGTTGCCATTCGCGGATCGGACGCAGACGATCTACTTGAGTGACGATGGCGATCGCAGGTAAATCTGCAACTTCTGCTTTTATATCTTCCAAAAAGTCTACATCCATTTGCAGAGCCGGATCGAGAGCTGGAGTAGTTAACAGCAGCAAATCTGCATTGATGGCGTAATCAAGCACCAGATTTCGGAAATCGGCACGGTTGACTTGTTCATAACCAGGTGTATCCCAAAGGGTCAGGGTTTCCCCACTTTCAGTCTGCCATTGATAATTCTGAATGCGATCAGTACTGGGCAAAACATCAACGGCTGCAAGATCCGCCTGAAATAGCGTGTTAATCAGACTACTTTTTCCCGACCCCGTGCGCCCCACCAAGAGAATATTCACGGGTTTTTCCTCAACCGCCTTGGCTGGTTGAGCTGGAGTCAAGATTTCTCGGAGTGTTTGGGTTTTTGCTTTCGGTAAAGTTGGTGTTGGTGGGGATGCTGAAACTGGGGTACGTCCGTAAAGAGCGATCGCCTGTCGGCATAAGTTTCTCAAAGCAGCTTCTCGGAATAACTGGCTCAAATTTCCCAACAATTGCTGAGTTGCTTGGTTACTGTAACCCTGGCTGGCTTGTTTTGCCACCGCCGCCACCGGATTTAAAAGCCACTGTGCCCAGTTCCAAACACGCCAGAATTTCCGAGCCGATGGTTCCAACTTCCGGTAGACTTCATATCCTTGGTATGCTTGTCCAACTGTTACCTGATTGAGGACTGGAGATAACTTTTGCATCCACTGATCCATATCATCCACCGTTCCCCGAATCAGCCCGTAAGCTTGGGGGACGTAAATATTCAGCAAGGGATATTGAATTTGAGGGTTGTAGATGTGAGCGATCGCTACGACTAAATCTTGGCATCGCTTCCAAAAAATTTGCCAGTCTTCCCAAATGGGGCGATCGCTTTGTGCTGCTTGGAGAATTTCTTGGAGTGCAGTTTCTGAAAGCTTTGTGACATCACTTCCCACTGGTAGACCTACTGTATCTTCTGCGGTCGATTCCAGTTCTTCGCGGATTTGGGCTAATACACCTTCCACTTGGTTAACAACTGGTTGAGTCCATTTCACTAATAGCCAACGCCAACCAACGAATAAAAGGGTGAATACACCCCAAATCCAACTAATACCCCACGCATGAATTTGTGAACCGGCGGATACCAGTAAGAAAATGATCATGAAAGCGATGGGGATTGCTAAGACTACCCATTGCCACAATTTTAATCGCACCATTGCCCCATACCTGCTTTGAAATGTTGGGAAATTCGAGTTTTTGTAAAAATTACTCTTATAAAAAGTCTATCGTCTTCAATCTAGGCAGGCTGTTGTTCTCAGTCCCGGTTTTCTGTTAGCGATCGCTTGACTTTTAAGACAGTCGCTACAAATATTCTTAACCAAGCAGGATTTCAAGTAACCTCTCTACCTTGGTTTAAACGGATTCACAATTTCTAATTGACCAGCTACTGTTAACCCATGCTGCATATCTTCAGAATAAAGAATACTTGCTCTTGCGGACAACGCACAAGCAACAATTAAACCATCCCAAAAAGAGAAATTATATCGACTGCGGATATCCGATGCAGATTCAAAAATATTTAAGTTGAACTCTACCACAGTACAGCGACGGTAAAACGATTGAATCACAGCTTTGATTTGCTCTTCGTTAAAAGCTGCTTTTTTCAGCAAATTAGCAGAAACCTCATTCGCAACCTGCGTACTGATAATTATTCTTTCATTTGACGTAATTGAAATAGCAATATTACGCTTTCTGTCTCTTTCTGTCTCTTTCTGCCACTTCTATCTTTTTGTCATCAAATAAACGATAGAGCCAAACATTTGTATCAATAAAATCTCTATTGTCACTCGTCGACTAGCGACTATAAATTTCTTCACGGCTGAGTACACCATTCACTTGAACGGGATTTTCAGTCAACTCATCAATTATGTCTTTTTTGGGAAATGATTTTTTCCTCACCAAAACAATTACTTTAATATCATCTCCTTCTCCCAATTCTTGTTTATACTCATCAGGAATATGAATTAAACCATTTTGAATCTTTGCTTGAAACTCTACTGCATTCAACATCTTTAAATTCTCTTATCGAGCTATATAAATCAATCTTAACTCTATTCCCTAGTTATCTGATCGGGTTTCCCAAAATCTGAATTGCATTATCAAGGCGATCGCCAAGCGCGTAATTACGGTTTCTCTCTGACAAATCTGGATGCGATCGCTTTTTGATGATATTTTAGGATATTAGGTGCGATTATCTTTGACACGCTCTGCGATCGCAAGCAAGAATAAAGATCGCGATCGCCTGTCACAGAGACTTAAAACACTAATAATGCTACACTTTCCTAGCATTCAAGGAGTAATGGCTGTGGCTTCGATCACGATCGACATTTCCGATGAACAATTGCAGAAGCTGCAAGCACTAGCACGAGAGAGTGGTATCTCGCTTGAAGATTTGTTACGTGCCAGGATAGAAGACTGGCTCAGTCACCCGACGAGGGAGTTTGCTCAAGCAGCCAACTATGTGCTGAAGAAAAATGCCGAATTGTACCGACGTTTAGCATGACACGTTACCTGGCGGTGGTGGAAGTCCTAGAGTTCACTCAATCGTCTATACGCAGTAGCTTACGGTAAAACCCTTGTGAAAAATCGGTCACGCGATGACGTTTATAGTTTTCCATAAGTTCGATTAAAAAATTAATCAACTCAAAACTAGCCATCATCAGTTCGTAACTCAGGTCAGCCTTGCCGTCAAACTGGATTCGGCAACGAGTTAAATCTGAGGGTAAAGTAGCGACATTCCAAGAGGCGACAAAGGGGATATGTTCACTGGCTTCTATCTTCCTCTGCCCCTCCAAGACCCCTTTTTGATAAAGACTGATGGCATAGGGTAAGAAGTTGCGCTTAGTGCCTTGAACGTAAGGTAAGTAAACACTGGCTTGTTGTTGAGTGGCAGGCTGGAGTTGCTCAATAGACATTGTTAAATACTCCTCAATTTGGTTGGCAACTGCGGATATTAGTGGCTGTTAGTAGTATTCCCAAAAGATTTGTCTAAAGCACATAGTGGGGCAATAGGGAGAAATAAGCAATGCCCCATGCCAAATACCCAATAAATAAAGTTATTGCTAAGAAATATTAAAATTTCGGTTACAATGATGCTGCATTAACTTTTATCGAAGCTGAGAA
Source organism: Nostoc sp. CHAB 5836 (assembly GCF_020829445.1). GTDB lineage: Bacteria > Cyanobacteriota > Cyanobacteriia > Cyanobacteriales > Nostocaceae > Nostoc. The sequence continues at coordinate 34,261 of NZ_JAIVFV010000047.1, read as the reverse complement.
CGATAACATTAAAAATTCCGACTGTAAAGTTAGGACTTACGCAAGTGTCACAAAAAATAAAAGCTTTTGGTTTCTAGTCAGGGCTACCCTGCGGGAACGCTCCGCGAACAGCCCTGATGAAAGAGGACTAAAGTCCTCACTACAAACTCAAAATAATATGCCAGTTGCGTAAGTCCTAAAAGTGTTGGATATCGTTATTGCAGTTTCTCCCAACAAACAAGCTGCTATTACTTTGCCCAAACCGGAGTTCTCATTAGAGAAAGTCTGACTCTACAAGCTTCCTGCCCAAGTTGGCTATTAAAGGAATCAAGCCTCTGTTTAAGAGTGGCAAAGGTGGTTCATGGTAGGTAATTACCCAGAGTGGCGGTGACAACAAAGGTATTCCCAGAGGCTTTTGGCTTAGGGATAGCGGGTATTGCAGTTTGCCCATTCCGATTAATATCGGAAAAAGTAGCTTAGGGATATTTGTCCGTAAAATTACTAACTGTAGACAAATACTGATTTTGGAATCAAGTAACCTAACCTATGCCAGCGAATTCCTGGCCCGAAGAAGATTCTTATCAAGAGCTTGAGCCGCTCAACTCCTTGTTATCTGACCTATCAGTAAATGAGGAGTCAGTGTTAGAAACAGATCCTGTGTCTCTAACACGCCGGTTTCAAGGTCGTAGACGCAAAGCGGCTCTAGTCTTGACTATCGTCTGGAGTGGCACGATCGCTCTACATTTAGTTTCTTGGGCTTCTATTTTTATTCTAGGACTGACCACCATTCTAGGATTTCATGCTTTGGTGGTAGTGTTTACTAAATCTCGTCGCTATCCAAAAGAAATACAGGGAGATTTGCCCTTTGTATCTGTGCTGGTGGCTGCGAAAAATGAGGAAGCGGTAATTGCTAAATTAGTCAAAAATCTTTGTAATCTGGAATATCCAGGTGGGGAGTACGAAGTATGGATTATTGACGATCACAGCAGTGATAGCACGCCACATTTATTAGCAGAACTAGAAGACAAACACGAGCAACTGAAAGTACTAAGGCGTTCAGCAGAAGCTAGTGGTGGCAAATCGGGGGCGTTGAATCAGGTATTGCCCCTGACAAAAGGTGACATCATAGCAGTATTTGATGCTGATGCCCAAGTGACACCAGACTTACTGCAACAGGTAATACCTTTATTTCAAAGAGAAAAGGTGGGGGCGGTGCAGGTGCGAAAAGCGATTCTGCAAGCAGACGCTAACGCGAACGCCAACGCTAAAGAAAACTTTTGGACTAAGGGTCAAATGGCCGAAATGGCTCTTGATACCTGGTTTCAGCAACAGCGAACTGCCCTTGGTGGCATTGGTGAACTACGGGGTAATGGTCAATTTGTCCGGCGTTCAGCCTTGAAAAGCTGCGGTGGCTGGAATGAGGAAACCATTACCGATGATTTGGATTTGACAATCCGCTTACATTTGGAGAAATGGGATATTGAGTGTGTTTTCCATCCAGCAGTGCAAGAAGAAGGAGTGACAAGTGCGATCGCACTTTGGCATCAGCGCAACCGTTGGGCAGAAGGCGGTTATCAACGCTATTTGGATTATTGGGATTTAATTCTCAAAAACCGCATGGGAACGCGGAAAAGCTGGGATTTGCTGATTTTTCTGCTGATTATGTATATCTTGCCGACAGCAGCAGTACCAGATTTATTAATGGCGATCGCTCGTCATCGTCCACCAATGTTAAGTCCGATCACAGGCTTGTCCATTTCTATGTCGATGGTAGGGATGTTTACAGGTCTAAGGCGCATACGCCAAGATCAGAAATTCTCACTTTCTACATATTTTTTGATGCTGGTGCAAACCCTGCGCGGCAGTTTATATATGTTGCATTGGTTAGTCGTGATGAGCAGTACTACAGCCCGGATGTCCGTAAGACCAAAGCGATTGAAATGGGTGAAAACCTTGCATACTGGGAATGGGGAATAGGGAGTTAGGAGTTAGGAATTAGGAGTTGGGAGTTAGGAGTTAAAAGCTGCGAATTCTCTCCCTCTGCCTGTTTCCAATGCTCAATGCCCAATGCTCAATGCTCCAAGGTTATTTCATTCTAGACATAAACCGCCCGGAACTGAAGTTCCGGACTCATAGCTGAAGTCCGTTAAAACGGACTATAACCTTTTCTCAGTCGTCTTTAGACGACTTTCGCTATTAGACTCAGAATTCATTCTGAGGCGGGCTTTCGCTATTAGACTGGTGAATTCATTCTGAGGCGGGCTAGATGAGAATGAAATAGCCCTGCCCAATGCTCAATTTTTTATTCATCATCAACTTCTGATTCTTCTACCCATTCTGGTGTAGTTATGGAGTCGGAGAATTCTGGGAAGTCATCTGCAAAACGGATAATTTGTCCGTTGAAAAATTCTGCTAGACGTTGAGCTGCGATCGCTACTTCGTCAGGTTCCCAATCAGGTGCGGGTGTTGGCTTTGGCGCTGGAGGCAAGGTTCGCACCCCATTTCCATTTACTCCATTTCGATTTGCCCCATTTCCGTTGTTTGCTGCTGACTCGCTTTTTAGTGGTGCTGGTGGTAGAGTTGTTGGCTGCGGTACTGGCGCTGGAGGCGGAATTTGCTGGTTGTAAGTGGGAGTTGGTGGTTGCTGAGGGCGAGTAGAATCTTTTGAGGGAAGATTTTTTTTAGCTGAGGTAGAGTTGGAAGCAGTTCCTTTTTCTATAATTATTTGGATTTCACGCTGGAAAGTCTGCTGGAAAGCTGCCGTAATCATCGGTAAATAAGATTTCCCCTTGTCATACCATGCTTGTTTGATAACAATTCGAGCCACATCACCGTCAAACTCTATGAGTTGGCTCATTTGACGTAGCATTTCTTGCCTTGATTTTGGCTGGAGGTTAGCAAGTACCTGTTGCCAAACCTGAGTTAAGTCATATTGTGTTTCCCCAATCACTTCTGAACTTACTGGTTCAACATTCGCAGGTGGTATTGGTACAACTACGGGTTCTGGGGTTGGTGGTGATACTGAGTTAGCAGCAGAATTGTGATTTGTTTGCTGTTCAACTGGGGGAGATGAAGTGACCGGCTGATTTTGGACAGCCGCTAGATGATTGGGAGATGCAGAATTATGATTTGTTTGCGGTTCAGCTAAAGGTAGAGAAGAGACTGTCTGATTTTGGGTAACTGCTGGAGGATAGCTTGGAGATATAGCAGGTGTGTTAAGTCGCGGCGCGACACTTGGGGCTTGTGGCTGAATATTTGTTGCACTGGGTAACAATCCTAGTAATGTTACCTCCAACCACAAGCGCGGCTGGGTGGTATTTTTAATTTGGACTTCGGATGTTCGCAGGTGCTGCTGTCCTGCTAAAATCCTGCTCATATCCCAATATTGAGCAAACTCAACCAACGCTGTCCAAGTTTGCAAAGTACAAGCAACCAAGTCGTGGCGATTGGGTGCTGTTTTAGCTATGAGTAAATCGCGGTAGAAGGCGGCGAGATTTTGCAGAATAGTTAGGGGTTCTCGACCACGATCTAAAATGTAGTGAGTACAGTCCAGAACTGCTTCTGGTTTATCTAGAGCGATCGCATTTAACAGCTTTAACAAGTCCTGTTCGCTTACCGTCCCCACTAAATCCCAAACTCGCTCTGGTGTTACTTCACCCGCTAACAAACCCAATTGGTCAAGTAGACTTTCGGCATCGCGCAATCCTCCTTGAGCGAGTTGGCCTACCAGGGTGACAGCATCGGGTGAAATCTGAATGTTTTCATAAGATGCGATCGCACTTAAATGCTTCACCATCGCCTCTAACTGAATGCGTCTAAAATCAAACCTTTGACAGCGCGAAATAATTGTTGGTAACACCCGTTGCGGGTCTGTTGTTGCCAACACAAAAACTACGTGCCTCGGTGGTTCTTCTAAGGTCTTCAGTAGCGCGTTGAATGCCTGGGTACTGAGCATATGGCAATTATGCACTAAGAGCATATTTGCCACAAAGTTATGATTATCTGCTACTTCAATGTCATAGACTCGCTCAATTCCAGCGAGGTGAACAGATTCGACTGTCTCCAAACTTGTAATCCATCGAGGGGATGGAATATTGTTTAAGGTCTGCCAGCCATTTTCTACTGGTGCTTGCTCCCAACCGTATATAGTGGTATGTCTTGCCTGTAGTACTTCTGGTGTAAAATTTTGTTGTTGCTGAGTATCCCATTGTTGTAAGCCAAGTAGCAATGAGTTGATTTTCTCCGGCAGAGAATCCTTCGGTATGTAGCTGAATTTGTGGACTTCCTTCTGGACTGAGGGCAAGTGAGCCATCATCGCAAAACCACCAAGCAAGTCCTTCTGGGGTAATTCGATTAAGCCAGTCCATAGAGACGAGTTTTTTATCCCTATTCGGTTTAACAATGTCAAAGACATCTTTGAGTTGGGGATGGCAACCTGTGTTACAGGTAACTGATATGTTTCCGTATCCTTTGTTGGCTGTAATTCGCAGTTTTGGACGCAATTCTTGAAGGCGATAGGCTTTGTATTCCAACCATTCTTGCTGTTTTTCTGAGTGTGTCCAACACAATCTGGGGAATCTGCTGTATTTATTGGGATAACTGATAGAACAATCTCCAAGCAAGGTTCCGTAGACAAGCCCAAGTGCATTTGGCTGTATAACTGCCGCATTGGCAAGGAACTTTTCTGTTCTAAGTTCCCAAATTCCGTGTCCTTTTTTATATGGATGTTTTTCCCAGCGAGACTGGATGCTGATGATTCCTCGACCTTTTTTTTGTAAAAAGGTTGGGATATCAAGCTTTTCTCCACACCCGCAAGCACACAAAGGTCGGAGTAATTCGGCTTGTTTAACGATAGATTCCAGGTCGTATGATTTTTGCCCTGATGTATTGCCTTTAAACTGGTGTCCGCTAGCAAATCTCCGGGTGCGTCCATCGATACCAAATTTGTAAATGAGGATGCCGCATCCACATTCACAGGGGATAGTATCTTCACTCCTTCTTTTACGTCCTTTGCTGGTAGCCATCCCTGGTTTGTCCTAATTAAATGATTACCCGTACATCTAATTTCTCGGTTACTTGTTTTGATGACCAAGGTTTGTCGTTCTCCTTGGTCTAACCACCTGACAACTTTCTTGAATTCCCACTTAAGAGATGAGTCGTTGTAACTCAGTACTTTCTTGCCTTTAATTTTGGGATCGTCAATTCTGTGAAGTCCCTCATCAGTCAAAATCAGAGAATCTCCGGTTAAGCATTCATCGATTACATAAACCTTATATCGACATTGCACAGGAGCAAACTGGGCTTTTTCAATCAACTCGCGGATATTATCGACACCAGTATTACTAGCAGCATCGATTTCAATTATGTCTAAGGCGTAGCCCTTGGTAATTCCCTGACAAACTTCACACACGCCGCAGGGTTCAGCAGTGGGCTTGTCACTTTTGAGACAATTGAGGGATTTAGCTAGAATTCGGGCACTAGAAGTTTTCCCCGTACCTCTGGGCCCAGTGAATAAATAGGCGGGGGCGATTTTGGATGTGCCGATCGCGTTGGTGAGGGTGGTGGCGATCGCCTCTTGGCCCACCAATTCAGCAAAACTCTTGGGGCGATATTTGTGGTGCAGGGGTTCGTAAGACATGGAAATATAGACTTCAATGCCTTTCAAAGTTAATTAGTAGCACCGAGTCGAGTTGAGGATTCAATTATTTTAAACTGTCGTACCTGCTTTGTTTATCGATGTTGCCATAGCCCAACACTCAACTAGTGCCGTAAATTTTGGCACTCAGCAAAGCAACTAACCAGAGCTTATCCTCTACTATGATTTCAACATCAACGTATGGGAATTATAGCATATTATTTAGTACATTTGTTCTATTGGAGTAATTGGGGAGCAGGAGATAACTCTTAACAAATGACAAATGACAAATGACAAATGACCATTGACAAATGACCATACATTTTATTGACTGAACTAGCGCTATAGTCCAGTGCGATCGCTACAATCTTAGGATAAGCAATACTCGATGGTGCAGCAGATGCTCAAGCGGCTATTTCAATGGTTCAAAAAGCTTTTTCAGAGCTTGTTTGGTGGAAAACAAACTACCTCAAAATCTAGGGGAAATGTACAGAAAGAACCAGCACCACCTTTAAGCGATACCGATCTGGAATTTCTCTTCAACGAACTATTACTTGGAGTACATCAAGCACGAGGGGAAGCATGGGCACGGAAGTGGCTGGATAATATTGAACATCGGATCCCAACAGAACGCTGGGTTGAATGGTTAGGGCGCTTTGGTGACAGATTGCTCGCATCACCTACACCCAATAATGAAATAGCTGCGCGGTTAGTGCAACTGGGTGAGTTGGGCATCGGAGAAATCACAGATGTTGCCTATAGTATCGGGATGCAGTTGTTGACACGCAACGAAGGTGAACCAATTTGGGAATATGAAGGGCCAGATGCTTTTACTACGACTTTGCCATCTGAGCCAACCACCCCAGTATCACAGTCAGCAGATGCACCAGAGAACCCCCCGGAGGGAGAATACCAAACTGTCACCCTAGAAGAGTTGTTTGTGATGTTGCAGGAGGATGAAAATTTACGCCAGCAGATTGCTCAACAGCTTGCCGTTGAAACAGATGATCCAGAAATGCTTGTCCAGGCATTAATTAACCAATTATATCCTGCTGGTCAAGGGACTACAGAGCAAACAGAAAATTAACGGCTTGGCAAAATCAAAATTCAAGGGTTCAATCTGGGAATTGTAACGTTGTAATGCTATCCTCTTGAAGATTTGTATATTTTTTGCTAACCTGCTACGGAATCGCTGTCTGAATATAATGGGTTTTTACGTAATTAATGATTTTTTTAACACAAGGATGGCTACAATCGAAAAAAACAAAATCCAAGAGTGTGGCAGATGCTCAGGCGGATATCGCAGTCGCTTAAAAGGTTTTTCAAGCGCCTCATTGCAAGTAGAAATACTAGTTCTCTCAAGGGTGCAAGAGGACACAATCTGGTGGAGGTACTGCCAGAACTAACCAATGCGGATCTGGAACAATTATTTATCCAATTGTTACAAGGTGTGCATCAAGCACGAGGACGACAGTGGGCATTGAAGTATCTGCAACGGCTCGAAAATCGCATTCCGGCTGAACGCTGGATAGATTGGTTGGTGATGTTTGGCGAACGCTTGCTAGCTTCACCGACGCCGAATCCTCTGTTAGCAACACAGATGGTGGAATTGGGAGAACTTGGTGTTGGCAGAATTGGTGATGTTGCTTATGACATTGGCATCCGGCTAATGCAAAATTTACCCACACAGACAGAGGATGAGGAAAATCAGGCGGAAGATGGTGTAAAAATCACTCCTGGGGAAGAACTGATCCGCAATTTAGGCGAGCAGTTATGGGAATATGATGAACCAGATTTAGTAGAAATTACTCCTGGGGAAGAACTGATTCGCAATTTAGGCGAGCAGTTATGGGAGTATGATGAGCCTGATGTCCTAGAAATCATCAACGATGAAGTAATTGTCCCAATTTCTCCTGGACAAGAGCTAATCCATAGCTTAGGTGAGCAGTTATGGGAATATGATGTGCAAGATGTTGAACCAATAACGACCTCTTCTGAGGAAAGATTGACCGAGAACTTAGAAGAACTGATATTGGAGTATGAACGAGAAGATGCTCAAACCAGAATAAGTGAAAATCTCCCTCTCCCCGCAGCCGAAGATACAATCGCCTCATTAGCCCAACTCAGGTTTGACGATGAAGAAGTTGTTCAAATTACAACAGGAGCAAATCTATTTTCCACTAGACAAAGGACTGAATTAACAACGTCTTCCTCGATGGAAACCTGGGATAACACTTTGACGAATTTAGAGCCAAATGTGGCTAATACATTAGACGAGTTATGGGTAAGGTTGGATCAAAGCACCAATTTAGTCCAGCAACTTGCTTCTAACTTGGCAGTTCAAAGCAGTAATTCCCCTGGTATTATTGAGCGACATAGTGATAATCGGATTACCGACGCTCAAGGGTGGTTTTACCAAGGTCTTCAGCAAGGGAAAACAGGTGATTTGTTGGGCGCGATCGCATCTTATGACCAAGCCATTGAACTTGAACCCGAATTTTCCGAATATTGGTTTAATCGAGGCTTGACGCTGTTCCATTTAGAACGTTTTGATGAAGCGATCGCATCTTACCAAATTGCCACGCAACTGAAGCCCGACTTCTACAAAGCTTGGTACAACCGGGGTGGAACTCTCGGAGAATTAGGATATTTTGAAGAAGCGATCGCTTCTTTTGACAAAGCCATAGAAATCAAACCAGACTACCAAGAAGCTTGGTCTAGCAAGGGTTTGGCGCTGCTGAAGTTAGGTTGGCTACCAGAAGCTATTTCTAGTTATGACCAAGCACTCCATCTAGAACCAGAAGACCAGGAAAACTGGTATCACCGAGGCATAGCCCTAGCTGTAGGTGAACAATTTGCCGAGGCGATTATATCTTACGACCGAGCGATAGAAATTGACCCAGAGTATCACGAAGTCTGGATAGACCGGGGTGTAGTACTGTTTAATTTAGGCAGATGGTCAGAAGCGATCGCCTCCTGGGATAAAGCACTTTCAGTTCAAGCTAATTTCTACTTAGCTTGGTACAACCGGGGTATAGCATTAGACAACTTAGGACGTAGACAAGAAGCCATCGCCTCCTATGGCCGAGCGATCGCCATTAAGCCCGACTTCCACTTAGCTTGGTATAATCAGGCGGTAGCACTGTTTTATTTAGAACAATTTCCCGAAGCGATCGCTTGTTATGACAAGGCTTTGGAAATTAAACAAGATTATTGGGAAGCTTGGATTGGTAGGGGAACTGCCATCGGTCATTTAGTGAACTCTGACATATTGCTTTCTTTGTCGAATAGCATCACAGCCACAAATCCCACCTTCCAACAGGGTGGCTACGAAGGAAAATTAGCCAGCTACGAGGAAGGTTTAAAGCATCTGCGGACAGATACCCACCCAGAAGGTTGGGGGAGATTGCATTTTGCGATCGCTAATACGTACTACGAACAAGGCAAAAAACATCCCAATCCCCGCGATTCTTGGCGCAAAGCCGCATCTGAGTATCATCAAGCACTCTTAACTCTAACACTAGAGTATTTTCCCCAGTTGCACCTGGAGGTTTTGCTATCTCTAAGCAAAGTGCTGATGGGCTTGGGACAAACAACACAAGTTCAAGAATTGCTGCAACGTGGCACAGATTTATTGCGACAATTGCTGAGTGAAGAAACTCGCTCAGACGAAAGTAAAAAACAGCTAGCTCTGAAATTTGCAGGTTTTGAGCAATTGGCAGTTGATTTAGCCGTAGAATCGGGTGATTTAGTTGAAGCCTGGGAAATTGCCGAACAAGGTAAAAATGCTTGTTTAAACTGGCTACTTTCTGGCTGGAATGATCATATTTACTCCCTTGATTATGGCGCAATTCAACAACTATTCAATCCGACAACAGCAATTATTTACTGGCATATCAGTCCAGTTGCCCTACATACTTTCATCCTCAAAGACCAAGCGCCATCACCGATCCTGCTCTTTACACCCATGCAAGATCCTGGGGCAATACCTTTAGGAGAAGACGCTATCCGTCTAAATGAATTGCCCCTACCAGAAGCAGTGCAACGGCTAATTAAATTTGAAACTTGGTTAGAAGATTGGCATCAACAATACCAAGAATATCGCAGCACGGCCCAAGATAAAGAAAGTAAAAGTCAGCATTCTTGGCGAGTTGATATGGAAGAGAAACTGTTGCAACTGTATGAAATCCTGAATATTTCCACAATTGCGCAGGAACTCGAAGGTATTACCCAACTGGTTTTAATTCCTCACCGTGATTTGTACAGATTGCCCATTCATACACTTTTCCATCTCTCTTCCCCATCGCCCGAAGAGTTACCGAATGTGGAATCAAATTTTACCGTCACCTATTTACCTAGCGTCCAAATAGGTTTATCAATCAGAACTGAGGATATTTGGCAGTGGGAAAATAAGTTATTGCTTAGTGTTGAATATCCTGAAAGTACAGGTTATCCCACACGGAAATTTGCCAAACTGGAATCTGAAGTTGTTAGTCAGATGTTCAATAATATCCAACGAATTCAGGGAGAAGAAGCTACAAAAAATACCGTCGAAAATGCTTTATCTGATAATTACAACATCTTGCATTTTACGGGTCATGTGACTAATAATTTGGCTGAACCTCAAAAATCAGAATTAGCATTAGCAGGTGAAGATAGACTTACTCTAGATGAAATCTGCCAACAAAATCTTGTAAGTTATAACCTTATTACCCTCTCTGCTTGTGAAAATTTAAGTACTAGCAATTACACTATCAGCAGTGAATATGTGAGTTTAGTGAGTGGTTTAGTGAGTCAAGGCATACCTCATGTAGTCAGTACTCTCTGGAGTGTAGAATCTTCAGCTAGTGCCTTGGTGATGATCGAGTTTTACCGACGATTACAGCCCAATAAATCAGCAGTTACAGCCTTAGCTGAAGCAACACGATGGCTAAAAGAATTAACTGCTGGAGAACTGACAAAATGGTATGAAGATATCTTGAATAATCTGCATACTGAGGAAGTACGAATTCAAACTTATTTAGCCACACAGCTATATAGAAATAGTAAAATGGCATCAGATAAAAATCTTTATAATCATCCTTACTACTGGGCAGCATTCACAATTACGGGTAAGCCCCATTAATCCTCAGCTTAAGTAAAGCGACGCAAATAAAGCTAACTGGCTAAGGCTGTCATTTGTCATTTGTCATTTGTCACTTGTACTGAGCGAAGTCGAAGTATTTGTCATTTGTAATTCGTCCTTCGTGATTTATAAGGGTTTAAGGTGTATTTATGTTTCGTAATATAGTTCAATACAGTTCAGTTAAGCATTTCTTCCCTCTCTTTCTCTCTTCTCTCTGTGCCCTCTGCGCCTCTGTGGTTCGTAAAAAAAAGAGTTTCAGCCTTAAGTGAACCGTATTGTAATATAGTTTGGTTTATTCTTGCCGACTTACTTAGAGGTTGTTTTAAAAGTGGTCGGCTGTAATTTTAGGCACTTCTAGATCACCCTTAACCCCCCGATAAATTGGCTACCGTGTATACACAAGTTGGCAGACCTCTCCCCAAACCCCTCTCCGAAGCGGAGAGGGGCTTTGAAGATTGGCTCCCCAACCCTTGAAGGGTTGGGGCTGTTCTTGTTAGGTCTCAATGCTGCACGCTTTGTGAATATTCGTAGGTTGGGTTGAGGCAATGCGTTACCCGTTGGGTTTCGTTCCTCAACCCAACCTACGCAAATTTATTTTTACGGCTTTAACCCAAGCGTATTGCGCTATGGTGGCTACTTGGCTTAATTACGGTAAGCGATAACGGCATAAAACGGGTCTCCTCCAGCTGCACCCAACCACTGTAAAAAATGAGGTAATGTTGACTTCTGAGCTATAACTTCTGCGGTTGTAAATCCTGGAACTGAGGCGAAATACTGTTTGACTAATTCTACTCGGTGTGCTTCTGAAGCCTCTCGCCAAGCTTGAATCGCCTTTTCAAAAAACATCCGGTTAGAAAAGCTGATAATTGCAACACCACCGGGTTTCAAAATGCGGTAAATTTCGGAAAATACTGCTTCTGGATATTGCACATACTGCACAGATACGCAATTGAGAACAGCATCAAAATCTTCATCCGGTAAAGGTAGCTGCGGATTTTCGTTCAGATTTTGCACAAAGTAATGATTTAAGCGGGCATTACGTGCTAATTCCTCGGCGTTGAGTCCGTGTCCCTCTACATGAGAAAACTCTATCTCTTCTGGCAGATGAGATACCCAACTGCTCATCATATCAAAAATACGGGTGTTGGGTTTGAGGCGATCGCGATATAAATCCGTTAGCTGTTGAATAAATCCTTCATCGACATGGGTGACGAAGCGGGGATAGGCATAAAACAGCTTATCATCTGTCTCGTCTAATTTCAGGCGTTGATTCGGTCTTAACTGCATAAATTTCTGTTGTGGAGAACTTTTTCGGCAAATGCGGCAATTTCAGGTATTTTTCAACAATAACTATGTAACATATTTTAATAACAGCAGGATACTTAAACGAGTCTAAATAGCAGCATTCAATTGGACAAATTCAATGTTATATAAACTACACTTCTTGCAGCATATTTGGCGACAAATCCAGCTAGCCAGACCATTCCCATATTTGAGTTTGTTAGTTTGGATACTACCTTTATTATTGTTTACTTCTGGGCACAATAGCCTGATAGCACATGATGAAGCGCTTTATGCTTCGCGAGCGCGTCTGATGTTTGATTCTGGTAATTGGATAGCTCCTTGGGAAAATGCACATCATAAAACCCCTGGCCCTTATTGGTTAATTGCCAGTTTTTATCAGCTGTTTGGGATGAGTGATACCAGTGCGCGTCTTCCTAGCATGATTGCGGGCATTTTGAGCTTATGGCTTGTGTATGAAATCGGCAAAATTCTGCTAGGTAAAAAATTAGCTTGGCTAGCTGCTGCCATTTTAAGTGTGGAATTTCTCTGGCTGCAATACTGTCGCTTAACTTCACCTGATGTACCGATGATTTTCTTGGTACTTTTAGCTATTTGGTCTTTAATCAAAACGGAATTACATCCTAATTATCGCTATTTTTGGAGTTTTATAACTGGTTTGAGTTTAGGTTTAGGTTTCTTAGTCAGAAGCTTGATGATTTTTTTGCCAATCACAGCTTTATTCCCTTATTTAATTTGGGAACATCGCCGTCATCGTCATCTTACTAACCCAATTTTATATTTAGGCTTTTTTGTCGGTTTAATACCTACCTGTGTTTGGCTGTGGTTCAACTGGCTCCAATACGGAAATCAGAGTTTTGAGGAGCCGCTTAAGTTTGTTGTGCAGCTAGGTTCTGATAATCATGATAAAAATGGGTCGCTGTTCTATATATGGAATATTTCTTTAAAAGCATTTCCTTGGGCTTTTTTTGGACTTTTAGGTTTATTTTTAACTTTCCGTCGTCCGATTCCTCGCTACCAGTTACTATTAGTTGGCTTTCCACTTTTACTATTTGTAGAACTTAGTGTTTTTAGCACTCGTTACCCTCACTATAGTCTTTGCCTTTATCCGTTTATAGCTTTCTTCGCAGCTGTGGGTTTAAACTGGTTAGGCAATATTTATCAAACAGGAATTACTCCTCAATTCCCTCTTCAAAAGAGTAAATTTAATATATTAAATCTTTTTGCAAAGAAGAATCTTCCTCGAAATCTCAGCTATGGCTTTGGTGGGTTCGGTGTTTTACTTGTAATAGCGAGTATCGGCGTTCTTAGTTGGGGTAGTTCTGACATCCGCAAGTATGCATCTATTGGTTTGGTTCTGGGATTGGGTTGGTTAATTTTACCTGTGGTGTGGATTAGTCGTTACCACTTTGGCAAAAAGTTTCTCACCTCTCGTTATTGGATTGCAGGTTGGTTAATTCCCTGTTGGCTGGCTTTGGCGACGACAGGTAGTATGGGTATGTTAAGTGACTATAACCCTGCTTTGAGAACTTTTTTACAACAAAGTGCGATCGCTTCAATTGTCCAAACTAATCCTATCTACTATGTGCAAATCGACCAGAAAACCGAAGTACTGCTTGAGTTCTATCTTCCTATTCACGCCCAACAGGTAGCCTCTATTTCCCAACTACCACCTTTGAGCTATGCTTTGATCTACACTGACGAGTCCCCTAAATTATCTCAACCTCACCGCGTTGTCGGTACAGTACAAGAGTATCAGTTAATTGAAGTTCTTCCCTAAGACAGATGCAAAATACCTATTGCTAAAAAAAGTTAATCTAGCTAAGATAGTACGCATACTAAGTATTATGCCAAATGATTTCTACATCTAATCACTCTCCAGCTTTAGAATCGTGGCAGCAAAATCTGGCACCATATAATTTGGGCTACAGAATCAAATTAGTCTCACAACTGCTCAGTCGTAAGTTTACAGAGAGCCTAGAACCCTTTGGGCTTACGCCATTTCACTGGTTGGTGTTGTGCTGTTTGTGGCAAGAAGATGGTTTACCCACTTCTAGTATTGGAGACAAACTCAAACAAGTGGGAGGGACTTTAACAGGTGTATTAGATCGGATGGAAGAACGCGGTTTGGTGCGTCGAGAACGGGACACCCACGATCGCCGCATCTGGCGAATCTGGCTAACGAATGCAGGTAAAGAACTAGAAGCTGTTTTACCGCCAATCGCCGCCGCCGTTCGTGATCAAGCGATGGAGGGTATTTCCTTTGCTGATCGAGAACTGTTTTCCCAAATTTTGAATCGGGCGATCGCTAACCTCTCCTTTTGAAAACACGCCCTAGGGGTGGGGTTTCAACCTACCTGACGATGATGCGGATTTTTTCGCATTTCCTCCTTCTCTCTGTGTTCTCTGCGCCTCTGTGGTTCGTAAAAAAAAGAGTTTCAGCCCTTTTGTGAACCTTTATTTTTTACATCAATAGGACTTACGCAAAATAATGAAAAAACGAACCGCAAACGCGAGTGCGTCTCCCCCTGGAAGAAGGGCGCAAAAGCGTTTGCGGTTCGTTTATATGAAAGAAAAGCGATCGCCATCCCCAAAAAAACTTAACATTAACCTTATAAGTGTTAATTTTTCATAAGACAAGCTCATGGGTTATTACATTGCTCCCCGCTTTTTGGACAAACTTGCTGTCCACATCACTAAAAACTTTTTGAAGCTTCCTGGCGTGCGAGTACCCTTGATTTTAGGAATTCATGGACGCAAAGGAGAAGGTAAAACATTTCAATGTCAGTTAGTCTTCGAGAAAATGGGTATCGAAGTGACTCACGTATCTGGCGGCGAATTGGAAAGTCCAGATGCAGGAGATCCAGCGCGGTTGATTCGGCTGCGCTATCGGGAAACAGCAGAACTGATCAAAGTACGCGGTAAAATGTGTGTACTGATGATTAACGATTTAGATGCGGGTGCTGGACGCTTTGATGAAGGCACTCAATATACTGTAAATACGCAGTTGGTAAATGCCACACTGATGAATATTGCTGATAATCCCACAGATGTGCAGTTGCCGGGAAGCTATGATTCCACGCCTTTAAATCGTGTGCCGATTATTGTCACAGGTAATGATTTTTCTACCCTCTATGCACCGTTAATTCGGGATGGACGGATGGATAAATTCTACTGGGAACCAGATAGAGAAGACAAGGTGGGAATTGTCAAGGGGATTTTTGAACCCGATGGACTATCGCAGAGGGAAGTTGAACAGCTCGTTGATACTTTTATCAATCAATCCATTGACTTTTTTAGCGCTTTGCGATCGCGCATTTATGATGAACAAATCCGCAACTATATCTACAAAGTAGGTTTTGAGCAGGTATCCTTGAATGTGGTTAACAGCACTGAAGGCCCACCAGAATTTCAAAAGCCAGATTTTAGACTGTCTCATTTAATCGAGTCTGGTAACTTCCTCGTTGGTGAACAAAAATGGGTGGAAAATTCCCACTTGGTTGATGATTACAACCGCCTAAATCGAGGTAGAAATTCTCAATCTGCACCACCTGCGGCTGAAACACCAATTAGTCAGCCGTTAAATGGCGCAACCCAAGAAGCAAAAACTAATGGATTCCAAAAACAGCAAGTATTGAGTCCACATTTAACTTTAGAGACACAAGAACAGATTCGGCAATTATTGTCTCAAGGTTACAAAATTAGTATTGAACACGTAGATGAACGCCGTTTCCGCACAGGTTCTTGGCAAAGTTGTGTTAATAGCCATATTGATGCAGAGACTGATGCAATCTCAAATTTGGAATCAACTTTGAGAGAATATAGTGGTGAGTATGTGCGCTTGGTAGGTATTGATCCTAAGGCCAAGCGGCGGGTATTGGAAACAATTATTCAGCGTCCGAATGGGAAAAATTAGCAGTGATCAAGTTTTGACTTTTTACGGTAAGTAGGTCGGCGCAATTAAAGTTAACTGGCTAAGGCTGTCATTTGTCATTTGTCATTTGTCATTAGTAAGGGTTTTGAGCTTATTTACGTTTCGTAACATACTTGAGTTTTTTCGCACCAACGTACTTATCTGGAAAATTCCACTTCTATTTCTCTTTTCCTTTTAAGAGAGAGACTTGGAATTTTTCCTCGTTTTCCTCAATCCTATGCTGTTTCTGCATGGAAACTAGAGAAAAATATGCTTCTTCAATTTCAGACTTCAATCCTAATCTTTTAAGTACAAGTATTTGCTGAAGCCGAGTTCACATTGATTAAATCGCCAGTGAAGATGACTGTGTATTGATAAGGTGATGAACCAGAACAAATCATGGAATTTGTATTAGCACGGCGGGGAGTCCACCACGATTTTGCTTGCACAGTCAAATTAGTACCATCCCATGATAAGTTGTTGACAACCAAAGAGTTAGTTTGTCCATTATCTGCCTTTTTGGCAGATAAAAATGTGGCATAGCCAACCTGACCATCGGCTGGATTGATTCGGGCTATAACTGCGACTCTCGGCCCGCCTCCGCTACCGTAGCTAGACAACCAACGTCCAGTTGCAAAGCGGCGAAAATCATTACCAGTCTGACTACCAGTGGAGGAGTAAACGCCATATAAAACATTCGCCCCATCCCAATACAATCCGTAACCTGTACCATCATCATTTGTTGTTTCGTAGTCCGTTTTACACCATGTTTTAATACCATTATCAAAACGGATAGTTACAGGATTTTTGTTGTTAGATGAAACCTGCTGATAACCAATGTAAATGGAGGTATTTCCATTACTTACTTTGGGCCCATTTTTAGCTCTGACTGTCGCTTCACTATCATTGCAACTGAATGTAACACCATTACCGATAGATGAATTTATAGTTTGAGCAAAAGCCGGAGGAGCTTTTTGTGTGATGACCAAATCAGCTACTAATGCTATGGATAAAGATAAACCTACAAAATATTTTTGCAATTTGCGAGAATTCATCATGGTATAAACCTAGCCAAAAATCAAAAAGGAAACACCATAACACTATAATGTCTAACCAGTATTTATACAAATAAATTTTGTTAAACTTGCATTTTTGTGTATTTTGTCAAATAATCTAAATAAGACTATTTGACAAAATACACAATGTAATATATGTGAAAATATATGAGGTTAGGTATGTATATCTGTTCCTGATTGAAGAGCGTCAGTGAATACCCTAAATTCCGATGGACTATACCCCACCGTAGGCGATCGCAGCCGTCACAAAAATTATTTGAATGAACAAGTAAGCTTTGATTTACAACTGAGTGCAGCTGGGGCGCGGGGTATTGACCAAACCCAACCAGAATCTATTTTATCTCATCAACTAGCGATGCCTGGGGCGGGCTACGTCTGAGCAGGTCAGCCCCTTCGGGGAAGTCACGCATTCACGAATTCACGCATTCAAAAATTTACCAAGCCCATAAATAAATTTCGGGGCTTGTACCTTTTTATTTGTGGTCAAATTTACGGATTGTTGATAAATCAATACACTTGGGTTAAGCATTTCCTCCTTCTCTCTTCTCTCTTCTCTCTGTGTTCTCTGCGCCTCTGTGGTTGCTAAAAAAAAGAGTTTCAGCCCTTTTGTCAACCGTATTGGTTGATAAATAAGCTAATCGTCATTCATTTTTCCAGACTGATTCGCTTGTAGTAAGCGGCTCTATCCCTGGTATTATGCAACTTAAAGCCTAAGTCCTAATTAGGTAGCCTTACTTGTGGGTGTAGCCATTTCTGGTGGTTTTAAACTCTTCTTTGGCTTTTTTATAGATAATTACAGTGGAGAATTATCTTGCAAATCCACTTAGGTATAAAAAGCCATGAGAGAAAAACCTAAACAACAAATGCGTATATGGGCGATGTTGTGTCATCTTTCAGCTTTATTAGGGTGGATATTATTGTTCTTTTTGGTATTTCTTGGCATTCCTTTATATTTACCTTTAAATCTTTTAGCTCCACTAATGATTTGGAGATTTAAAAAAGCTCAATATCCCTGGATTGATTTGCAAGGAAAGGAATCCTTAAATTTTCAAATTTCCTTAACATTATATACCTTGTTTGTCATAGCAATATCTTTAATTATATTATTAACTAGCTTTAGTCTGGCAGTTACTACTAATGGTTCAATTAATGAAATAAAAACCACTTTAGACAGTTTATTAATTGTACTTATGTCCTTAATTTTATTCCAACTGGTACTACAATCGTTTGTAGTCACTTTTGCTGCTATCAAAGCTTATAATGGTCAGCATTATCGTTATCCTTTGACCATTAGAATTTTACAATAAAAATAATTGTATGACTTACGCACACTCTACGAATTATCGGGAACACAACCCTGATTTGGTCGCATATTGACTGTGTTGGGTGTTCAATATGGCTCAAAAGCCCAAGCTTGGTATAGTACATATGTATGATGCGTAAGTCCTAGCAACTTAAATCAGGAGCTACAAATTCAATTCTGAATTCTGGCGACTCGTGTCTTTATTCTTTGTTGTTAAGCCTTTTTTGGGTAACACTTATTTTAACAACGACTAAAATTTTACACATCTATCGCTCCCTTGATGGGATATTAGCATGATACAATCTTAAAGCTTTTATTCTTATCTGAAAATTTTTTTAGATTTTTATAGTTGCCTAATAAAGCTGAAATTAAATTCTATATAAGAAGAATAATCAGAGCAAAATAGAACAAAATTTATGTAAAAAATAAAGGTTCAAAACCTCGCCCCTCGTGGGTGGCTTATTTCCCTGTTCTCTGTTAAGAGTTCCCTTTCATTTATAGATATACCAAGATCATAATTATTATGAAAGTAGCATACATAATTTTGGCACATAATTATCCTGAGCAATTACTACGTCTTGTTGATCAATTAAACACAGATAAAACCTCATTTTTTATACATATAGATAAAAGTTCAGATAGGAAAATATTTAAGCAGATATCTGCTGAACTGATGGATTTTCCAAATGTATTTTTTCTCAAAAGATATAATTCAAAATGGGGAAGTTTTGGGATTGTAAAAGCTACTTTAAAAGTCATAAATTCCATAGTAGAAACAGGAATTTGCTTTGATTATATTATACTTTTATCAGGACAAGACTACTTGATAAAATCAAATACATATATTAAGATGTTTCTCCAAGAAAATCAAGGGAAAGAATTTATAGAATATTTCTCACTACCCGATAAAAGATGGGGCGAACACGGCGGTTTAAAGAGAATAGACTCTTGGCACTTTTCTTGGAGGAATAAATATTTTGATATTCCCGAAAAACAGAAATTTCAATCTTATATTGCATCTTTATTATATTCACTTGTTATTTTGCTATTACCTAAAAAACGTAAACTTATTGAAGGCTATGCTATTTATGGAGGTTCTCAATTTTGGTGTTTAACAGGAGAATGTATAAAATGGATAAATATTTTTGTCCAGCAAAACCCCAAGTTTGTAAAGCGTTTTCATTACACTTTCTGTCCAGATGAGATATTTTTTCAGACAATTATTTTAAATTCACATTTTAAAGATAAGGTAGTCAACAATAACTTGAAATATATAGATTGGGGTAATGTTAATAGCTGTCATCCAATGATTTTAGATAAAAATGATGTTGAAAAAATTAGGCAATCAGAAAAGTTATTTGCCAGGAAGTTTGATCCAACGAAAGATTCGGATATATTAGATATGATTGACCAAATGATATTGAGTGAATAGTAACTTGGATAATTATGGGAGCAGATGATGATATGATTGGGATTGCGATCGCAGGCACTGGATTTGGTCAAAAAGTCCACATCCCTGGATTTAAAGCACATCCTCGCACGGAGGTAGTTGCTGTTTATCATCGAGATATAAATAAAGCTAAAGCCATAGCACAATCCCATAATATCCCCCATGCTTCTAACTCACTTACGGATATTGTGGAATTACCAGAAGTGCAAGCAGTCAGCATCTCGACACCGCCATTTTTGCACTATGAAATGGCAAAAACTGTATTGCAAGCTAGGAAACATTTATTATTGGAAAAACCGACAACTTTAAATGCAGTTGAGGCGAAAGAACTTTATCAGTTAGCTAAAGCAAAAAGCGTTATTGCGACTGTAGATTTTGAATTTCGCTTTGTGCCAGGATGGCAGTTGTTTGCTGAATTATTGTCAGAAAATTATGTGGGTGAGTTGCGCCTAATTAAAATTGATTGGTTAGGTTCTTCTCGTGCTGATACTTCACGCCCTTGGAATTGGTATTCTGACAAGGATAAAGGAGGCGGTGCATTAGGATCTTTGGGTTCCCACGCCTTCGATTATATTCACTGGTTATTTGGGCCAGTTCGGAGATTAAACGCCCATTTGACTACTGCTATTCCCACACGCATTGACCCTGTTAGTGGGGAATCTAAGCCAGTGAATACAGATGACAACTGTATATTAACGCTGGAATTAGCAGATGGTACACCTTGTCAACTTTCTATTAGTGCAGTTGTTCATGCACCAAGAACCCATTGGGTAGAAGTATATGGCGATCGCGGTACATTAATTGTGGGCAGTGAAAATCAAAAAGATTATATACATGGTTTTCGTGTTTGGGGTTCCCAGCCAGGTAAACCTTTAACGGAAATAGAAATACCGAATCGGTTAATTTTTCCCAAAAATCATGCTGATGGGCGCATTTCGGCATTCATCCGCATAGTAGACCAATGGGTGCAAGGAATTGAACACAATCAGGAAATTACACCATCGCTGCGGGAAGGGATTTATTCTCAGTTGTTGATGGATTTATCCCATGAATCTCATACAAAAGCAAGTTGGGTGGATGTACCTAGCTTGGAAGGATTTCTGAGTAATTAGAGAGAAAATAAGCTTCCAGGCTTCCCGATACAATAAAGAGAGATTGATTAGAGGTAGAAGATGACTAGCAAAGAATTATTAATCCAAGAAATAGAAACTTTACCACCAGAATTGCTAACAGAAGCACTTAATTTCATTCAAAAAATCAAAATCGGTCATACAGCAAAACAGTCAAGTACAAAGAACTTACGTGGTTCTACAGATGAAGATTTACGTAGCCCAGACAAATGATTCCAGAATTTGACGAAAGTGGTATTTTACCATCAGGGGTGCATTGGGCAGAATGGTCAGAATTTCAAGAAATATTTGGTACAAATTTGGCTAGACAGCGCATGATAGACGGTCTGGACAGGGCAATGACGCAACTAAAAGCAGCTGGCTGTAGGACTATTTATATTGATGGTAGTTTCGTCACCAGTAAACAAAAACCTGGAGACTTCGATGCCTGTTGGGAAGACAACGGAGTTGATATAAAGTACCTAGAATCTATTGCTCCTACTTTATTTAATTTTGCCCTGCGGCGTGCCGAACAAAAAATTAAGTACAAGGGTGAAATCTTTCCGTCAAATTATCCAGCTAATGATTCCGGTACAGCCTACATAGATTTTTTTCAATTTGATACTAGAACGAATACACGCAAAGGAATTATTGCTATAGATTTACAAAGGTGGAAACCATGATGATCAAGAACGAGCAACAGTATCAAAATTCCTTAGATTGGTTGCAACGCTTTGAACAGTCTATAGCGTCATTGGATAGCAATGAACAGTTGAAAGCAGAACCAGAGCGATGGAAGCTTCACCGAGACTCATATCAAAGTCAAGTTGACGAGCTAAAGTCAGAAATCACAGAATACGAAAGACTTATTAATTGCGACACCAGCAAACCTTTAAAAATTAAAATTGATTCTTTAAATAAGCTGCCAAATGCTTTAATTAAAGCTCGGATAGCAGCCAAAGTTAGTCAGCAACAACTTGCTGATATATTAGAAATTGATGAACAAAGAGTGAAAGAGTATGAGGATACAGATTATCAATGTGCCAGTTTTGTAGAAATTCTCGAAGTCAGCACCGCTTTGGGTGTTGAATTTGAAATTGCAACTGTGCAAGTAGATTTTGGAGAAATAGAAGCAGTTAAAAAAAGTGTGGACAAATGGCGCAAAGAAAAACTGAATATTAAAACTAGGGCCTCATAAGTATCGCTGTCAGAATTTAATAGCCGAAAAGAAAGATTTCAATACTGCGTAGGTTTTGAGTCGATCCCCCCAACCCCCCTTTTTAAGGGCAGGGTGGTTTCATACGAAGAAAGAAAAATACATAAGTCTTGATTTCTCGTTTTGTAGCATGGCTTTTTACCCCAATACGCTTGGGTTAGCGTCAAAAACCTTGTATTGCGTAGGTTGGGGAGCCACTGCGTTGGGGGGGTTCCCCGACTTGAAGCACGTGGCGTTTGAGGAACGAAACCCAACCGAAGAGCGGGGTTTGTTGGGTAACACTAAAGTTCAACCCAACCTACAATTATCCACAAAGCCAAGCGTATTGCTTTTTACCCCACTTCCATTCCTCTCCCCGTTTCGGGGAGAGGCTTTGAAACCCAGTTGTTGTTTTTCTCTGCTCGTATGAAACCACCCTGTCAACCCCCCTTTTTTAGGGGGGCTAAAAACGCCTTATTTTCCCCTTTTTTAAGGGGAGCCACTCTTGTTGCACGTGGCGTGGATTAAGGGGGATCTCCAATTGACGTTGCACCAAAACCTACGCAATATTGAGAAAGATTTTCTTCTTGGGGCAATTCATGAATTGCCCCAACCACGCCCTTTTAACTGTACACCCCTAATCTATCCCAACTGATTTGAAATCATGCTGACATCAACGGCTAACTTTTTGCCCAACTTGAGCAACTGAAGACACTGATTATCTCCTTCTTTGCCAAGGGTAGTGACACACACCGGCACTATTTGACTTTGCAGACAACTAAAATATAGTTCTTGCGATCGCTGTAGGGAAATGTCAATATTTAGTTGATCCCCGACATCAATCAACCGCTCCAATAGTTGGATATCTGCATTAAAACTACCATTGGCATCGTGCAATAATTGCCAGAGCGATCGCGCAATTAACTGTTCTAACATCTGCTTACCGTCGGGAATATTCAGCCGACAACGCAGATGTTTTGCTTCAGTAGCGATCGCCTCCAATTCTAATATGTGACTCCAACTCTTTTGGGAATCAGCGATATCTTGCTCAAGCGATCGTAATGTCGTCAGACAGCGATGCCCCAACGCAATATCGGCTGCTACCTGCAATTCTTGCGGTACTGCGATTTCGTCTCGATGAAACGCCATCAGCACCCCATAATTATCACGGTAGGCTTGGGTATACAACTGTCCTAAACGTGTCAGTGTTTCTTCACTAAGTAGCCGCATAATCCGGTGGCGTTCTTCAGCAAATAGATTCTGTAAACTGAAAGCTTCTTCTCCAAATAGCTGTGTCATAGCCAAAATAGTATGAGCTGCACTAGCTTGTTGCAGTGCCCCAAACAGCTTTTCTTTTAATTGGCTGTAGTCACGCCGCCCAGTAAATGGTTGAATGCCACAGTGGAAGTCCCAACCACCCAAATGCAGAACCGCAAATACCAAATGCTCACTTTCCCAAGTAATCTCTGATACCAGCTTTAAATTTCCCACAGCCAGAGTTAGCGATCCCATCCGTTGGAGTTGGTAATCTAGCTCATTGGCTGCGTAGCAATAAACTTTTTTGTGATAACGCTGAGACTGTTTGTCAGCAGCATCTTTTTTCGGTAGGGAATTGTGCGTCTCTGCTGGTTTTTGATTGGTAAATAGCGAAGTAATGGCGTAATGGGCTGCTACTTGCTTAAAGCCAAGCTGGGCAGTTAACACGAGTTGCCGATAAATTTCGCCACCGTGTTTGAACTGCTCCACATTACTGGGGGCTAAAGCAAGACGTTTGACAAAGCCTTTTTCCAATTGCACACCTGCCACTTCCCCTGCCAATTCCAAAGCACGGGAGGCGTAGCGGAGAATTTGCGTCCCCTCTGGACGGGAAATTTCTTCAAAAAACCAACCGCAACTAGTGAACATCAACAAAGCGTGACGCTGCATTTCCAACAGACGCAGAGCATCTACTTGTTCTGCGGCTGTTAGTTTGTGGGTTTGATGACGGGCGAGAAAACGGTTAACATTGCCAGCAGAGCGATCGCGCATCACTTGGATATATTCATCCCGTGCTAGCCAGGGATCACGAAATAACTGCCTACCATGTTCTTCATAGACCTCAGTTAGCTGATCCCGCAGCCAATTTAGGGCATCTCGCAAGGGACGACGCCATTTCTGATGCCAAACACCACCTTCTCCACCACAACCACAGTCATCCTCCCATCTGCCGACACCGTGGGCGCAACTCCAGGCTGTGACTGACTTTAATTCCACTTCCCAACTGGGGGAATTTAAGCTGAGATAGTGGGCGAAGTTCGTCACCGTCCAACCTTGTTGAGGAAACTCTTTGGTAAAAGCGTAAGCTAAAGTTTTCTCAGTTCCCTTTTTGTGGTGTCCAAAGGTTTCCCCATCCGTCGCCACAGAAATTAACTGTGCCAGACGATGATCCCCACGCACCGCCGAACCGATACGTCCCGCAAAGCGGCTGGAATTATAAACGACATCACTAAAACCCATGTCCCGCGATATCGGCCCATCGTAGAAGAAGATATCAATGTAGGGTTTGTCATTTGTCATTTGTCCTTGGTCATTTGTTTTGTTTGACTCTTGACTATCTTTCAAATAACAACGGTAGGGACGGGTAGAATCAATCTGACTACCACCGACTTCGATCCATTCAGGATGGGGATGATCTGGAGTCGGGAGGGGACGGCAACGCAGAGCTTGAGATGGTGCAAGGACAATGAAACGAATACCTTCAGCAACAAGAGCTTCTAGGGTGGCATAGTCTACAGCAGTTTCCGCTAACCACATCCCTTCGGGATCGCGTCCAAAGCGGGAGCGGAAGTCTTCTTTACCCCAGCGAATTTGAGTATATTTGTCCCGTTCATTGGCCAGAGGCATGATGATGTGATTGTATACTTGCGCGATCGCATTGCCGTGACCATGTAAGCGATCGCTACTATTGGCATCCGCCTCTAAAATGCGCTGATAAACCTCCACATCGTAGCGTTCTAGCCACGACATCAGCGTTGCCCCAATATTAAAACTAAAATACTCATAATTGTTGACGATCCCCACCACTTCGCCTTGCTCATTTAACACTCTGGCAAAGGCATTCGGGCGATAGCATTCCCAATGAATCCGCTCATTCCAGTCATGGAAAGGTGCAGCACTCGGTTGGCGTTCAATTGCGTCCAGATAAGGGTTTTCCCTTGGTGGCTGGTAAAAATGACCATGCACCGTCACATAAACACCATTAGCCTGTGTCAGGGGATCGGTTTCTTTGGTGTTATTGGGATCTGAATGTAATGTTAACGTTGAGCCAGAGCTAGCTGGCATTTGGGCAGCAGAAGTCATGTATTATTTATCCAAAACAAAAAACTTGCAGTTGCACGAAAACATTGTGCATAAACCTTTCTCCAATGGTTTGAACACAAAGTCCGGTATAAACAACAACTATATAATCCGACCAAATTTTTGACAAAGCGGTCTTATTGTAGTAGGAAATCTGCGTTATCGCACAGCCCTTTCCCTGAAGGCTCAAAGTAATTAGCCATTGAACAAGGCCTCAGTTAGGGGTTTTTCTCTTCTTCAGGGTCAATCAAAATTTTAATTGTCTTTTAAGATATTAAACCCCATTTATGGTGTACAATTTCAACTCAAATTCATACTATTGCAACAAAAGATTACAAAAACTCCTTAAATCGCAATCTTATTTTACATAACATCCGCAGCCGTGAAGTGAAAACAGTACAATTTCTGAATTGCCCTACAGACGCTTGAGAGTATCATGTCGGAGTGCTGAGTCAAAAGTTAAGAGTGAGGAGTTAGAAGTGAAGAGTGATTAGAAGTTCTAAGTAGGTCGGCGCAATTAAAGCTAACTGGCTAAGGCTGTCATTTGTCATTTGTCCTTCGTCATTTACAAAGGTTTTAAGCCTATTTACGTTTCGTAACATATTTAGGTTTTTTCACGCCAACTGCCAACTGCCAACTGCCAACTCCCAACTGCCAACTGCCAACTGCCAACTCCCAACTGCCAACTCCCAACTGCCAACTCCCAACTGCCAACTCCCAACTCCCAACTCCTAACTCCTAACTCCTAACTCCTAACTCCTAACTCCTAACTCCTAACTCCGCACCCTACCCTCAACTCAAGACAACAAATGTCAACTAAAAACATTATTCTTCTGGTTTTATTGCTGTTTATCCCGATTTCTCTAACAGCCCACTTTCTGGAGTGGGGAGAATTGATAGTTTTCATTACAGCTGGATTAGCAATTTTGCCCTTAGCAGCTTGGATGGGTACAGCAACAGAAGAAATTGCTGTGGTAGTCGGGCCATCATTGGGGGGCTTGTTAAACGCTACCTTTGGCAATGCTACAGAACTAATCATCGCCCTAGTCGCCCTTAATGCTGGGTTAGTAAATGTAGTCAAAGCCAGTATCACGGGATCGATTATTAGCAACTTACTACTAGTGATGGGTTTTTCCATGCTTTTGGGAGGACTGCGCTACAAAGAACAGACATTTCAGCCAATTGTGGCGCGGGTGAATGCTGCTTCGATGAATTTGGCGGTGATTGCCATTTTGATGCCTACGGCGATGAATTACACTTCTCAAGGAATTAACGAACAAACACTGCAAAATCTTTCTATTGCTGTTGCCGTAGTATTAATCTTGGTTTATGCCCTAACGCTGCTATTTTCGATGAAAACCCACTCCTATTTATATGATGTGGGTGTAGCGGAGATAGAAGGAAAGGAAAGCCGTCATGCTAAACCAAATATGACATTGTGGGTTGGCGTGTTGCTAGTATGTACCTTACTAGTGGCAATTGAGTCAGAAATGCTAGTAGATTCTCTAGAGGTGGCCACATCTCAGTTAGGTTTAACGGCGCTGTTTACAGGGGTGATTTTGGTTCCTATTGTCGGTAACGCGGCTGAACACGCCACAGCAGTCACCGTGGCGATGAAAGATAAGATGGATCTCTCCCTTTCGGTAGCTGTGGGATCAAGTATGCAGATTGCCCTATTTGTCGCGCCCGTGTTGGTAATAGCAGGGCGGGTATTGGGTCAACCAATGGATTTGGATTTCAAACCCTTTGAATTAGTAGCTGTGGTTGTGTCAGTGTTGATTGCAAACAGTATTAGTTCCGATGGTAAGTCTAATTGGCTGGAAGGCACTTTATTATTAGCTGCCTATATAGTGTTGGGATTCGCCTTCTACTTCCATCCAGTTATGGAAGGTATGGGGTAGTACCGCAAGGCGGAAGTCACGCATTCACCAATTCAAAAGTTTTGTATATCAAGGCTTTTGCAAGTTTTAAGCTGGTAGCTTGATTTTTGCCGCGCTGTACTAGTTAGAAGCGGTAGCGAGTTTTCTCCCAAAGGGAGACGCTTTAGCGTCATAGCCCGTCGTAGACATGGCTTTTGCGAGTTTAACCCATTGGTGAGAGTTCTCACCCTCAACGCCAGTAAAATAGAGAGATATAAGAGCGATCGCCTGTATGAGCTACTGCCTTAATCCCCACTGTCCCAAGCCGGAAAATCCTGATGATGTCAAGTTTTGCCGGACTTGCGGTACCAAATTACTCCTCAAAGAACGTTACCGTGCGATCAAACCAATCGGACAAGGTGGTTTTGGCAAAACTTTCCTAGCTGTGGATGAGGATAAACCCTCAAAACCACGCTGTGTAATTAAGCAATTTTATCCCCAAGCCCAAGGCACTAACACTCTTGCAAAAGCTGTAGAGTTATTTAACCAAGAAGCGGTGCAGTTAGATGAATTGGGCAAACATCCCCAAATTCCCGAATTACTGGCATATTTTACCCAAGAAGATCGGCAGTATCTTGTGCAAGAATTTATCGACGGGCAAAACTTAGCCCAGGAATTGGCACAAAAGGGTGCTTTCAATGAAACGCAGATTCGGCAACTATTGAATGATTTATTGTCAGTTTTACAATTTTGTCATGCTAGACAAGTAATTCACCGTGATATTAAGCCAGAAAATATTATTTTACGCGAGAGCGATCAAAAACTAGTGTTAGTAGATTTTGGTGCTGCTAAATCTGCTACTGGCACTGCCTTAAATCAAACTGGGACTAGTATTGGTAGTCCAGAATATGTTGCACCTGAACAAATGAGAGGTAAAGCTATTTTCGCCAGTGATATTTACAGTTTGGGTGCGACTTGTATTAATTTATTAACTGGGCGATCGCCCTTCGATTCTTATGATACCAACAACGATACATGGGTTTGGCAGCAACACTTGCAAACTCCCATCAGTAATCAGTTGAGTCCTATTCTCAACAAAATGCTAGAAAGTATTCCAATTCGGCGTTATCAAACAGTAGACAAAGTTCTCAACGACTTAAATCACCAGTCAGAAGCAGCAGCCACGTCAGCAATAGTGGCAAAACCCATCCCTCAATCACTACCAAAATCTCCACCCCCTTTTGTATCAAAATCTCCTACTCAACTTGATAGGGAATTAGAGGAAATGAAAACCCAATTTTTAGGTAGTAGCAAACCCCAATCAAATAAAATACAACTACCAAATCCAATATCTCAGCCTTCGAGTCAGAATAAAATAGATCAAGAATTAGAAGAATTAAAAGCCAAATATTTTGGTAATAACAATCCTTAAAAAGCTATCTAAAAGCGATCGCAACATCAAAAATATTTTGATATATAAACCCTCTCTTTTGCGTTTATATAGGAATCATATTTGATTTCTGAAAAAATTTAAGTATTTGTAGGGTGTGTTAGACGAAAGTACGGCACCAAAAGCTTGAGATGGTGCGTTACGGCTTACGCCTAACACACCCTACGTATATTTCAATACGGTTCAGTTAAGGATAATTGTAGGTTGGGTTGAACTTTAGTGTTACCCAACAAACCCCGCTCTTCGGTTGGGTTTCGTTCCTCAACCCAACCTACGCAATACAAGGTTTTTGACGCTAACTGAACCGTATTGACGTATATTTCAAAAATCAAATACTAGTCCTATAGGACTCCTGTTTGATTTCTGAACAAGATTTCAGATAAAATCCTGATAAAACAGGCTTTTCAGTCTCGGTATGTTTTCAAAAATCAAATCGGAGTCCTATATATATAAAAATTAATTCTCCAGTATCATAGACCCAATACTGATCGGTTAAGGCTAAACAAATAAAAAGTTGCTGTTTAAAAGCTGACAATTCAGGTCGTGTGGAAAAGCCCATGAAAAACCTAACCCCCTATCCCCCTTCCCGATGCGAGAAGGGGAAAAATTCAAAGTCTCTCTCCTTCTAGGAGAGAGATTTAGAGAGAGGTTTTCCAGATACCGTGAAAAGTCAGGTTTAAAAGGGGAGAGTGAAAAGTTACACTAAAACGTATATTTCATATTCAGGACTTCTACCAATTCTTAATTACGAATTACGAATTACGAATTACGAATTATTACAAGTCCTGTTGTTCAAGAATTCGCAAGTTGTCGGTAGCGTTCCTGAACTTCTTGAATCGAAAACAAAGTTTCAAACTTCAACCCAGCTGACTGGTACAACTCACCTCCCCCTTGCTCTCTGTCCACCAGTGAAATTACTTTATTTACGGTATAACCTGCATCTTTAAGACGTTCAACCGCTTTCAGAGCAGATTGCCCAGTTGTAACCACATCTTCCAAAACTACTACTTTTGCACCCTCTGGTAAACTCGGGCCTTCTATATAAGCTCTCGTCCCATAACCCTTGGCTTCTTTGCGAATAATCAGTGCTGGTATCGGTCGTTTTTCATAAACAGAAACTACACTCACTGCTGTCACAATTGGGTCGGCCCCCATCGTTAAACCACCGACAGCCTGTGTATCTACAGGTAGTAAAGGGAACAGCAACCGTCCAACTGCCAAAGCACCTTGAGGATGCAATGTTACCTGTGTCTTGTTGACATAATAAGAACTACGTAGCCCAGAAGAGAGGAGAAAATCACCTTCTTGATAAGCAAGTTGGCAAAACAAATCTAGTAGCTTGTGGCGCAAGGTGATCAAATCAGCAGTGGTTGCCCAAATATCTGAGTGGGTAAGAGTTTCAGTAGGATACGTCATTACAAAACATTAAGAGTTGTGCTACACCAAAGGTTGAACTCATCAGAGTTCTGAACTTAAGCATAAATTAAGATTCGCCCAAAACAAAAATTGAGGAGTGAGAAACGTGCGTATAAAATTTCAAACCTTTGGCGGTTTATTGATGCTCCTTGCTACTGGTATTGCTTTTCCCTCAGTTGCATCTGCCCAAAGGCAAACCCCCAAAACTGAAACTACGAGTGATGTATTTGAACGAGCTTATTTTCGTCACGATCGCAATTTCTACGAAAATAGCAGCCTCAAACGTCAGCTAGACTCATTTCTCGGATCTGGTTCCGCTTTCGGTGGTTCCTTCCCAGAAAATGAAATTGCCCGCGATGCTCAGTTGCTCAACACTTTATATCATGATGTCCTGACTCAGCAAGTTGGCAACGATCCTTATATTCGCACCCCTGATTTACCAAATCCTTATGACACATCCCTAATGATGTCTCCTCGTTTCAATAGCAATAAACTCAAAGTCGGAACTGAATTCCGGTTTGAAACTTTACCATCTCGGTAATATTAACGTGAATTCGATGAACCTCTCCCTCCCAGCCTCCCTCTGGGAAACGGAAAGGGAGGAGCAACGAAAAATTAAGCTTTTTGCTCCCCTCTCCGCTTCGGAGAGGGGCTGGGGGAGAGGTCAAATAAGACTTGTCAAACTCACGTTAATATTAGGGAGTGGGGAGCAGGGAATAATAATTACTAACCAACACTTCAGCAACCTTTTACAGTCACCAGTTCGGCAGAGCTACCTGTAAAACCTGTCGAACTGCTCAGTACAAGTGCCCATGCCCAATGCCCTGTATTACTACTTTTTGATGATTCAGTGCGCCCTGCTGGAATCGAACCAGCCTGAAGGCGAATTATGAGTTCGCTGCCTCCCCAATCGGCCAAAGGCGCTTGTGTTTTGGGTTTCGGGTTCCTATGAGTTAATTACTTCAACTCTTAGGTCAACCTTATTTACTAATTTTAGAGTCAGGAAAACACCTCTTGCGCTTAGTTTTGCCAATTCAGTAATTATATCACAAATTTTCTACCTATGAATACTCAACAATAGTTTACCAGATTTTTATACTACATAATTTGATCATGAATATAGTGCAAACTAATATTGATTAAGTTCCTTTAAGGATTGAGGTCAAAAGCTTCACGATTCTTAAATAGACCAGCATTCTATTGTGATAGCTTGTCAGCGATGAGAATAAATTCTACTGTACTTCTGACTTTGATTTTGTTAATTCTGATGATGGGAGCAGGTTCTGTGAGCGCGTTTTTGGGGTTTGAACTGGGAAGTTCAGCACTTAAAGGCGTGACTGCACCAGACGGGCGTCCCACAAACAAATTTGCCAGCAATAAGACAAATAACTCTCAACAGGGAGGGCTAGTGCTATTAAAAGAGGAAGAGATTCTCAAAATTGTCAAGGCGCGAATTGAGGGTAAGACCAAGGCTGCTAAATCGGAAAAACTAGAGGAAGATGATGAAGAAACCAATAGTAGCAAGCAGAAGCCAGAGGAAAAACCTCCAGAAGTGGTTGAAGAAAAACTCGAACCAGGTTTTCCGGTTACTGCTCAGAGTGAGGGTGTAACCATGTCTGTGCAATCTGTCCGCTACTCTGGTGGTGATTTGCTACTGAAAGTGAAAATGCAGAACAAAGGTAAGGATTCTGTGCGCTTCTTGTATAGTTTCTTAGATGTTACCGATGATAAAGGACGAACCCTGAGTGCGAGTACAGAGGGTTTACCAACAGAATTGCCTGTAAATGGCCCAGCATTTTCAGGTACTGTGAGCATTCCCACAGCTTTACTTGATGATGTCAAGAAAATATCACTTGCTCTGACTGATTATCCTGCTCAAAAATTGAAGCTAGAGGCATCGGATATTCCTGTGGAAAGGTAGATTGAGCATTGGGGATTTGAGATTTGAGATTTGAGATTGGGACGTGGTACTAAGTACAGATGCAGCATAAAATCGTGGTGAATTCAGGGTTGAAATTTAAACGCATAGGCGCTTCGCCTTCCCGCAGGGTAGGAGCGCAAAGGGAAGCGCAAAGGTTCGCAGAGAATTCGCTACGAATTAATGAAATGTTGTACTAAGTAATTTACCTAAGTGCATTAGTGCGAAAAAACTTAAATATGTTACGAAACATAAATAAGCTTAAAACCCTTACTAATGACAAATGACGAATGACAAATACTTCGACTACGCTCACCAAGCGCGAAGTCGAAGTATCCAAAATCCAAGAATGGGGAGGCGTGAGTTTTACACGAGCTTTGGCGGTGAGTGGTTTTCCTAATTTAATTTGGACAGATGTGGCGCTGCGGTTGTTGTCAGTGTTACTACTGATTGCCATAAATGCCTTTTTTGTGACGGCAGAATTTTCGATGGTGAGCGTGCGGCGATCGCGTATTCACCAGCTAGTTAAGGCTGGAGATGTTCCAGCGATCGCGGTGGAAATGCTACAACGCAGTATTGACCGACTGTTATCTACCACCCAGTTAGGCATTACCCTCTCTAGTTTGGCGTTGGGATGGATTGGAGAAAGTACAATTGTCGTGCTGGTGAACGCATGGTTAAGATCCTGGCCTTTACCTAGTGGGATGACTACCTTCATCGCCCATTCCCTATCAATTCCCATCGCGTTTTTCTTAATTGCTTATTTGCAAATTGTGATCGGAGAACTGTGTCCCAAATCCTTAGCCATGCTCTATTCAGAACAGCTAGCTAGGTTTTTGGGGCCTTCAGTAAAAGCGATCGTGCGTTTTTTTGGCCCCTTCATCTGGATTCTTAACCAATCAACTCGTTTTTTATTGCGGATTTTTGGTATCGAATACACAGGTCAAGGCTGGAGACCGCCTGTAACTCCCGAAGAGTTGCAACTGATTATCTCTACAGAATGGGGGTCTACCGGTTTACAGCGTGCAGAGCGAGAACTGCTGAATAATGTCTTTGAGTTTGGGGATGTCATGGCCCAAGATGTAATGATTCCCCGCACCAGTATTATCGCGCTGCCAAAAGATGCTACCTTCCAGACATTACTCAAGGAAATGGCTTCTACTGGTTATTCTCGCTATCCCGTGATTGGTGAATCTTTGGACGATGTTCGCGGCATTGTTTATTTTAAAGATTTGGCACAACCTTTGGGAGTAGGAAATCTCAGTTTAGAAACACAGATCCAACCTTGGATGCGTCCCGCCCGGTTTGTTCCAGAACACACGTCCTTGAGTGAACTTTTACCGATGATGCAGCAAGAGAAACCAGCTATGGTCATAATAGTGAATGAATTTGGCTCTACTGTGGGACTAGTGACAATCAAAGATGTCATTGCCGAAATCATTGGCGACACCAGTGAACCTGAAAACAGCGACGACTTACTGATTCAGATGTTAGATGAGCAGAAATTTTTGGTGCAGGCACAAATCAACCTCGAAGACCTCAACGAAGTTTTGCATCTCAATTTGCCCCTGACCAGGGAATACCAAACACTAGGGGGCTTTTTGCTGTATCATTTACAGAAAATTCCGGACAAAGGCGAAATCTTTTGTTATCAAAATCTTGAATTCACCGTGGTATCGATTGTTGGCCCACGCCTGCATCAAATTCAACTGCGACGGTTAGAGGGGGAGACTGGGAGATGAGAGAGATGGGGAGATGAGGGGCACAGGAGTAGAGGGTAGAATAACTCTCAACATCAACTTCTGCTGATGCGAAGAAAACCTATTGTCAACAAAAACCAATAATAATGCTAGTCAGATTGAGTATTCCTAGATAGATTTTTTCTAAGAGGATGTTTGAAAAGGGTCGGTTTGAGCCTCAAGTGCAACTCAGGGGTGCGATCTCAAATCCCAAAACTTCGATTCTATCGTAGCAGTTTCTCGGTAACCAGGGTAGTGAAACACACGCTGGAGGAATTTTTAAACATCCTCTAATACCATTTATTTGTGAAGCTGCGCCAAATTTCCTTTGCTTCTTACTTTTCTCTCTTTCTTTCTTTGCGTCCTTTGCGTCCTTTGCGGTTCGTTCAAAAAAATTACTTTTAGCCAAGCCTACTGACACATAATTCATTCCGACTCCAGAATTCTATTTAAATA
>NZ_JAIVFV010000046.1 GCF_020829445.1 Nostoc sp. CHAB 5836 | reverse complement strand
CCCAGGGCTACAACTTGTGCAGGTACGAGGTAAATCAGGGGTTACTCCTTACAAAACACTTCAACACGTAGATGATTATTCCTACTTGCACTTTAATTCTATCATTTTTCACGGTGGTTAAAACCACGCGTGGCGTGTTTCCTCCACTGACTGAAAGTCAAGTGGAGGAAACACGACCCGCGATTTTCTTGTGAGAGCATGAAACTGGGGTTTATCTCTAGTGTTCACAGGTAGATACAAGTAAATCTTTCTCATTCTGTCTGATCTAACAAGAGAGCAAAAGGTGCTTTTGCGATAGATTTAACCTCTAAGGGCACTTTTTAACTGCAAGAACTGTCTACCCGATTTAGGGAAGAACAAATTAAAAAACTCCATCTGTCGCTAATGTTATGGCCTTTGTGGCACAACCTTGGCGATGTGCTAATTAGACCAATAACCGAAATTAGACTCCCGGAGAAAATTATGTTAATTTCCTGTAGCATTTTAAACATTTTTTAGGATTTCCCTCAGCAATTATCAAGTTATTTTTGTTAAATTCGGGAAATCTATAGTAAAAGGTGTATTTAGAATAACCAGTCGTAATTGAAATGCTATCCACTCAGAGAGAGACGTGCCATGCTGGAAAAACTTATACAAGCCGCCATCCTCACCTTATTGCTCCACCTGATAGCAGTACTTAGCCCAAATATTATTCAGACAAAGACAGCATCACCTGTGCCAGAAACACCACCAAATATCGTTAGCTTGCTATTGCGATCTTTTCAGTAAGAATGTTTCATAAATTGCACAGGTGTAAGAGGATGTTTGAAAAGTCGTAAAGTATACTAAAAACCCTGCTTCCATTCCTCTCCCCGTTGGCGTCAGCCTGTCGTTAAACAAGCCCAGAGACGCTTTGGTGTGACGAAAAATACTTTTAAAACATCCTCTCCGACCCAACATTCGGGCAGGTTTTCAAAGCTGTTAAGAGTTAAGAGTTCCCTATTTTCTGTTCCCTGCACGAATGTTGGGCTTGGTGAAAAAATATCAGTATTATTTTAGCCAATGTCTTAAAAGTCAAGCGATCGCAAACCTTTCCTCTGTATTATTCCTCACTACTTTCTCTGACACAAGTTGATTTTATTGGCTTTGTTTATTAAATACTTCTAAAATTTGTCGGCAAATCTGTTTGAGCTTATCCCGAATTTCACCAGAAGGCGAAGATGCGCCGACAATACTCCAGTTTTCTACCGTAGAAAGTCGCCAAGCTTCGCCGCGATGATCAAATCCGGCGACTTCCACGCCGATCGCCCGGCGGGAATTATTGACGGGATCTTGATAAAATCGAATTTGAATCAAAAGACTGCGACTTCGCCAAGATTTGCTGATACCAGGAAAGTGAAAGCCAATATCTATAGAATCTGGATCAACTAACTCCCTAGTTTCCGGGTCATTTTTCCAGGGTTTGAGATCAGATTTGGCATCAGGAAACTCGAATTTGAACAAATTAACTACCGTAGCAATGTTGCTGGCGAGTTCAAGGTTCGTTGCTTGTTCAGCTGCGTTCACTAAAAAACACTCCTATATTGCATCGGCTTCTTCGGGAATGTCAAGACAGAAAAACCGCCAAAAAGCTTATATTATTGGTGTTTTAGCTTATCAAGACCTTTGAAATTTAGCAACTATAAATCTTACTTCCCTAACAATCCTGGCAATAAACTTTGATAAAATTTTTCAACCCAAGGCGCGATCGCTTTGAGATGGCCGTTTTGGGTACTGCGCTACCAGAGCTACTAGCTCTAGGGTAGCTAAATGTACAGCAGTACAGAGCAAGTATGGAGCATACTACAATAGTAGAGAGCAAGTATAGAACATATTTATAATAACTATGGCGTAAACTTTTTCAACATAGGCACACGACACTAGTTATAATTTCCTATAAGTTGAAAAAACTCTTAAGATTTAGCGTAATAATATTTACGCTTCTCTCACACCGACTAGCTGACAACCACATTAGGAGGACTATCTATGGCGCTTGTACCACTGCGGCTGCTGTTGGATCACGCAGCTGAAAACGGTTACGGCATCCCAGCTTTCAATGTTAACAATTTGGAGCAGATTCAGGCGATCCTGAAGGCTGCTGTCGAAACAGATAGCCCGGTAATTTTGCAAGCTTCTCGTGGCGCTCGTGCTTATGCAGGAGAAAACTTCCTCCGCCACCTGATTTTGGCAGCCGTAGAAACCTATCCTCACATTCCCATTGTCATGCACCAAGATCATGGGAATGCTCCTGCTACCTGCTACTCAGCAATTAAGAACAACTTCACCAGCGTGATGATGGATGGTTCTTTAGAAGCTGATGCTAAGACTCCCGCTAGCTTCGAGTACAACGTCAATGTTACCCGCGAAGTTGTAAATGTAGCTCATGCTCTGGGTGTCAGTGTTGAAGGTGAACTCGGTTGCTTGGGTTCTCTAGAAACTGGTGCTGGTGAAGCTGAAGATGGTCACGGATTTGAGGGTACACTTGACCACTCACAACTGCTAACCGACCCCGATGAAGCTGTTGACTTTGTAGAAGCAACCCAAGTAGATGCTTTGGCTGTTGCCATTGGCACAAGCCACGGTGCTTACAAGTTTACCCGCAAACCAACTGGGGAAATTTTGGCAATCAGCCGCATTGAAGAAATTCACCGCCGTTTGCCCAACACCCACTTGGTAATGCACGGTTCATCCTCTGTACCAGAAGATTTGCTTGCACTGATTAACCAGTATGGTGGTGCAATTCCTGAAACCTACGGCGTACCTGTAGAAGAAATTCAAAAAGGTATTAAGAGTGGTGTACGTAAAGTAAATATCGACACCGACAACCGTTTAGCTATTACTGCTGCTGTACGTGAAGCTTTGGCTAAAAAACCAGAGGAGTTTGACCCCCGTCACTTCCTCAAGCCTTCGATTACATATATGCAGAAGGTTTGTGCTGAACGCTATCAGCAATTTGGCACAGCTGGCAATGCAAGCAAGATCAAGCAAATTTCTTTGGAAGATTTTGCTACTAAGTATGCTAAAGGTGAACTCAACGTTGTTACCAAAGCAGCTGCTAAAGTTTAATTTTGACAACAAATAAATCGGGGCACAGTCCTGCTATGCTTCTGAAAAACTGAGGATTTTAATGTTGTTAAAAACCGGGTAAATCCCGGTTTTTTGCTTTATCCATAAGCGCTGGGCATGGGGCATCCCTTCGACTTCGCTCAGGGCAAGTAGGCATTGGGTATTAGTTATTTCCCTCCCCTGCTCCCCTACTCAGTCCCCACTCCTCATCCCCCTCATCCCCCTCATCCCCCTCATCCCCCTCATCCCCCCCATCCCCCTCATCCCCCTCATCCCCAATCCCTAGAACACCCGATGCTGTAAACAGGGCATTTGACGGCGGACTTGTTCGAGCCTAGTGGGCTTGATTTCTGCGATCGCAACTCCTGGCTTTTCCCCAGCATCGGCTAAAATTACGCCCCAAGGGTCGATAATAACCGCGTGGCCGTGGGTTAGACGGCGGCCATAGTTGTTACCTGTTTGGGCAGGAGCAATGACGTAGGCGGTATTTTCGATGGCTCTGGCTTGTAGTAGTACTTGCCAGTGGTCTTTGCCTGTAAAGGCGGTAAAGGCGGCGGGAATAAAGATCACATCGGCTCCCTTCTCTGCCAGATGACGGTACAGTTCCGGGAAGCGGACATCATAACAAATAGAAAGCCCTAAATTACCGAGTTTTTCTGAGAAATAAACAGGGGGTAGTTGTGTACCAGCCACAACTGTGCTGGATTCACGGTAGGTGTTGCCGTCGGGAACATTAACATCAAATAGGTGTACTTTGTAGTAGCGGGCAAGTTCTTGGCCGTTTGGGTCGATGAGTAAAGTGGTGTTATAAGCTTTGCCTGTATTGTCTACAGGAAGTGGAAAGCTGCCGCCCAAGATGGTAATTTGAAACCGTTGAGCCATTTTTTTGAGAAATTTTTCACTTTCACGAGCGATCGCATCACCTTGCGCAAGTTTGTCTTTTTCTTCTCCCATGTAGGAAAAGTTTTCTGGCAAACCCACCAATTCAGCACCTTGACGCACGGCAAGATCTATTAATTCTTCTGCCTGTGCCAAATTTTTGTGTAGATCGGGCACACTGGTCAATTGAATAGCGGCGGCTAAATAAGACTTCATAGATTCAACAATGAACAGTTGATTTATCGTATACAAATGTAAACAAGTTTGAAAAACGAGAAATTCGCGCCTCTCAAACTTGTTTATAAAAATTAACCTAAAGTTAGAACAACATGGATAACTCAAAAGGATTTTGTTACCACTTGAGTTTCAAAGATACTTTTCGAGAGTGGAAGCTAATGTAGTTTTAGGCACTGCGCCCACCACCATATCCACTTTTTGTCCACCCTTAAAAATCATTAATGTGGGAATACTGCGGATGCCGTACTGACTAGCAACATTAGGATTCTCATCAGTATTGACTTTCACGACCTTTATTTGACCTTCGTACTGTTCTTTGATTTCATCAACAACAGGAGCTACCATACGGCATGGTCCGCACCAGGGTGCCCAAAAGTCAACTAAAACGGGTACATCGCTGTCGAGTACTTCTTGCTTGAAACTAGAATCGGTAACTTGTGCGGCTGCTGACATGCCTAAAACCTTCGCCAATAATAAATATCTGAGCTTGGTGAAAATTCTACCATAGCAAAAACCTCAGCTTGAAAGTAGAGGATGTATATTTGCAAAGAAGCTCTAGAATTTATTTACAAAAATAAGGAACCGCCCGAACAGTAGTCCGGGCGGAGTGTGGTGTGAGGAGTGAACGGAAACATGCGTCTCCGCTATCTCTATTGTAGGCGACATATCGGATTTTTCCAGCAATTGTTTAGGGGCTGGAAAAATTTATTGAAGAATTTGGCATTGGGAATTTGCCATTGGGAATTGGGAAGCATCGGTGTCAACTTAAGCCTTGACGAAGGTCATTCGCGGCTATACAAGGAAAGTCCGCCTGCGCAAACTAAAGTCAAATCAAGGTTTTGAAACCCACGTAGGTGGGTGAGAGTTTGTGTAGACGCGGTTTCTAACCGCCCGTTTCTTTGCCCGACTTGAAGCAAGTGGCGTCGTCTTTTTGCCCCATCTCCTATTCCCTATGCCCCAATTCTATTTCCCCATACCTAATTGTTGAGCTTTTTGGTAAACTTTACCCTCTGTTAATAGAGAAGGTGCAATCACAACTTCCACTTGCTGCATTTCTTTAATATTTTTCGCTCCTAAGGTGCCCATACTAGTCTTTAAGGCTCCTAAAAGGTTGTGAGTGCCATCATCTAGTCCTGCTGGGCCGATGAGTATTTGCTCTAGGCTACCAGTGGTGGCAACGCGAATCCGGGTGCCACGGGGCAAGACGGGGCTGGGAGTCGCCATACCCCAATGATAACCTCGTCCTGGGGCTTCTGTGGCTCTGGCAAAGGGGGAACCAATCATCACACCATCGGCACCGCAGGCGATGCATTTGCAAATGTCCCCACCGGTGATTAAACCGCCATCAGCAATAATAGGGATATAGTTGCCAGTTTCCTGATAGTAATCATCTCTTGCCGCAGCACAATCAACGATCGCAGTTACTTGTGGTACGCCCACACCTAACACCCCACGAGATGTACAAGCCGCACCAGGCCCAATTCCCACCAGTACCCCAGCCGCCCCGGCTTTTAACAAATTCAACGTGACTTCGTAAGTGACGCAATTCCCCAACACCACGGGAATGGGCATGG
Source organism: Nostoc sp. CHAB 5836 (assembly GCF_020829445.1). Taxonomy (GTDB): domain Bacteria; phylum Cyanobacteriota; class Cyanobacteriia; order Cyanobacteriales; family Nostocaceae; genus Nostoc. The sequence goes on along the minus strand of NZ_JAIVFV010000046.1, from coordinate 38,023 downwards.
AACGGCAAAATTCTGCTAAATCAAGTGGTACTAAAGACTCTGGTGACAGATGTGCAGTGGAAACTACCGTAGCCTGGACAAAAAATAAATCTGCCCCAGCTTTTGCTACTGCCTCACCATATTTACTTGCACCGGCTGGAGTTCCACTCACCGCCGCAATGCCACCTTGTTGTTTAATTTCCTGAATACGTTGTTCAATTAATTCCGCCTTTATTGGTTCGGCATAGAGTTCTTGCATAAGAGCAACAAATTCATCTTTGCCCACAGAGGTAATCCGATCTAATATTGGCTCTGGGTCAGCATAGCGAGTTTGAATCCCCTCTAAATTGAGGACACCTAATGCTCCTAACTGTGACAAACGTACAGCCATGCGAACATCTACTACACTATCCATTGCACTGGCAATTATCGGGATTTCTCGCTCAATATTGCCAATACGCCACTTAGTATCTGCCAAGCTGGGGTCTAGTGTTCTGTTACCGGGGGCTAGAGCAATTTCATCTATTCCGTAAGCTCTGCGAGCTGTTTTTCCCCGCCCAAGTTGAATTTCCACGCTTTAAATTTTCTCAAATCTGTTTAAGCTAGGGTATCAAATTGTGGGGGAAGTTGGAGTGTTTTTTTCCCGAATTATACTAGACTACTCCCAGCAGTCTCAGGTGCGGCTCAAAACTTTGGTGGATGCAAAGTACCCATCAAGGAAAAGTTATTAAAATAATTCGTAATTCGTAATTCGTAATTCGTAAATTTTGTTTTGTGACGGGGATTTACACCCCGACCCAAAACGTTCTGCCCTTGAAAGGCTAGGAATTAAACCCCTAAACTTTGTTAATTGGTTTAACTGAGTTAATGCCATTGACACTCCCCTGCCTAAAGGCGAGGGGATTCTTAAGACCTCACGGCCAAAATATCCTGTTTACACAGGTACGCGCAGCTCACCACGTTTGCACTCGTCGTGCGTAGTGATATCTCCTCAAGGTTTTTGGCCGAGTGACTTTCCCCCAGCCCGGGGGTAGGTTTTTAAATCTTGTACTGATTGAATTATTCTAACATGGCTGAGTCCTAAAGGACTCAATTAGCCTTCATCACGCAGCCTGAAGTACGGAATACGCAACTACGTTGCTGTTCCTCAAGGGTTTTCGGCATATTTTCTATAATCTTGACTTAGTACAATATTTCATAAATTCGTAGCGAATTCTCTTTGCGTTCCTACCCTACGGGAAGGCGAGGCGCCTATGCGCTTCCCTTTGCGTTCCTACCCTGCGGGAAGGCGAGGCGCCTATGCGTTTAAATTTCAACCCTCAATTGGCCACGATTTTACGCTGCATCTGTACTTAGTTCTTCAATTCTAAAATCTAAAATCCAAAGTCCAAAATTGATTTGATTTACCGTTTATTCTTAGCCGCATCTACACCAGTGTAACCAGTTAGTAACCAAATTATCGCTCTAGCTCCATCACGAATAGATTTTTCGACAGATTCAGGGGGTTTTTCTGAAGGAACTGGCACGGGTTTTAAATAAATACCCCGACTACCTAAAATAATTTCGCCGATCACACAAGCCCGGCGCATATGGAAGTCTGAAGTAATCAAATAAACGCTCTTGATACCGCGAGCTTGCAAATCATCCACCAACGTAGTAAAGTTGGTAACAGTATCTACTGCTTCATAGTCCAAGTGTAAGCGTTTGGGATCAACACCAGCTTTGGTAAACACTCGTTGGGTGAATGTACGTGGACTGCCGCCTGTAATCCAAATGGGTATATTTGGATGATCGCGAACGAATTTGGCGGTAAACTTCTCTCGCTCTAAATGTCTCGTTGAACCACCCAACACTACAACTGCTTGCGGCTGCACAAATTGGTTTTTTACTTCTTTGTATCCCCACCAGATGATTATCGGTAGGACAAAAGCCATAAAACGAAAAGATTTACCTGTAAAGAGTAGCTTATTCAAGGCTTAATAACTTAATTTAGTCAATCCAAATTTTTCTCTGGCTATAAGAAAAAACAATTGATAGTAGAGTAGCAAAGTTTCAAAGAATCTGCCCAAATATTGCTCAGGTTGATTTTTGCGTTATAGCGCCATTGGAGTTTTTTCTCTAATTGATGGATTATCCTAACCGGTATGGAACGATTGATCAAAGGGTTTTAGCCACTTTATATAGTGCTTCTCGTTTCAAGAAAGTATAACGTTGAGGCGCACATCTAGATGTGCGCCGCTATTATAGCGGTTCCCAATTGCATGGAATACAGACCTAACCCCCAGCCCCTTCCCTTCAAGGGAAGGGGAGTAAGATTCAAAGCTTCTCTCCTTTTAATGGAAGCGAGGTCAAAACTGTACTGCGCCCAAGAGAGAACCGCTACTATAGGGATTACCAAGAAATAAATTATCCCATCTTGTGGGGTGGGCGACACGAGAGTCCATAGTCAAGGGTTCTCGTGTCGCCCACCCCACAATAAATAGTTGAATATTTATTTATTTGGAAGTCCCTATATTAATAGTGCGGGAAACAACGGGACTGGTGCGACTTGAACGCACGACCTGACGCTTAGGAGGCGTCCGCTCTATCCAACTGAGCTACAACCCCAATTACGAAGCATATGTAATTATAGCAGTAGTTTTAGGGAGATTGCCAATAATTATCCCAAGAGCCGCCGCCAACTTCTAAACCACAAAGAAGACTTTCTGCTTTGAGGATTATTTGAGATTTTCTCCCATTTAGTTCTCGTAACTCTAAATTGAGTTTTCCCTGCATGGTGTCCCGGCAACAGTATCTTAAACCTTCTGCTGTGGGCGCACGTAGAGGTGTACCAGGTAGATGGGTGGCTCCTGTCAATTCAATTTCGTAATTGGAGTTACTAGCTTTCATTTGCCATCTACCCCAAGGCTGAATTTGCCACTCTACTTGTGAATTCCAGGGAACGAATTCATAAAACTTCCCTTGATAGTGCAAGCCAATCATCGCTACAGATTCCATCCACCACAGCACACCCCGCCGTCCACCGCCAGCAGTTAATGCTAAGTCGGGTTCGCCTTCAAAGCAATTACAATTTATCCAAAACCATTTTTGCGGAAAAGCACCACCCCAATTTTTCTCGCCGTAGGCTGGGGCGTTGGTGAATTCGTAGATTTTGCCATTCCAGTCAATTTTCCCACTGGCTAGACCGTGAGCCATCAAAATCTGCCATCCAGGTTCAAAAATCTGCAAGAATGATAGCCAGCCTGCGGTTGATTGCTGAATGCTATTTTGATTTCCCCAACCGTATAGTGGTTGAATTTCATACTGCCAACGACAATAATTATTAGTGGCGCGTTCGCGAATTATTCCCTGATTCAAGGTGGCTGTGGCTTGATATCCTTCTTGAACATGATGCTCAAACTCTGCGGGGAGTAGGTATAGGGGAGAAACTTGCAAATTAGTTTTACCCCAATGACCTAAACCCAGAACATCTGGACTACCCCAAAATTTGTTGACATCAGGAAAAGTACGGCATAAATACTCATCATCCGGGCCCAGGATTTGGGCTGCACCGCCGCTATAGGGTTTACCGCCGATGGGGTCTTCAATGGAGTACATAAAGGCGAATGTTTGCCCAATTTCCGGTAAAGTGACACGGTAATACCAGCCTTCAAAAAAGCGGCGACTACCGCCATCCCAGTGATAACCAGAATGGGGCGTTTGGGTTGATTGGAGAGGATTTATGGGAATAGTTAACATAGAGATAGTTGCCGATTTTTTGAGTATGCGCGATGTCTAACGACAAGCCGAAACGTCTACGCTTCGATATCAATGATGCTTATGAAATTCTTGGGCTGAAAACTGGTGCATCACCAGCACAAATAAAACGAGCTTACCGTCAACTGGTAAAAACTTGGCATCCAGATCGCTTTATTGATCAAAGGCAAAAGCAGGAAGCTGAAGAAAAAATTAAATTAATCAACGCAGCTTACAATCATCTCAAATCTGAAAGTCCATCTGAGCCTTCTATTGCTGAAAATCCATCTTCATCTTCGCGTACAAATCCCCCAAAAGTATCTGTCAATCGTTGGGATGCAGAAACTTTCTATACTTTAGGAGTAGAGAATGCTACACAAGGAAGATATGAGGATGCGATCGCAGATTTTACCCACGCAATTCGTCTCAATCCTCACTATGTTGACGCATATAAATATCGTGGGCTAGTTTGCTCACAACTGGGATACGAATATAGAGCCGCTTCTGATTTAAATAAAGCTGCACAAATAGAACAAGAGTTAATAAATCCCGGTGCTGCACGGACGTCACGCTCACCTAGATATGTATCAAAACCTACGCCTCTGCTAGAAAGATTTTGTCGAGGGATTAAAAGTTTACTGCGGCTAAATCGACGTTGGAGATGAGCAGAGGATTCTTAAGAAAGATTTCTGAATTGTTGCGATAAATTAATGGTACTCAAGTTTAGTAAACGTGTCTTGTAGGTTAAAAAACATAATGCTAGATTAAGAGCAAGGTACAAACAGGTTAAAAGTTAAACAAAAACCTTCAAGTTAGAGCCTGTACCTCCTGCTCTAATATTCTTGCGATCGCTGTTTTGATTGTGGCATCCATTGAATGTATTTTTGCCTTGAGTTCAATGAGTCGTATTGGAGGTTTTAAAACGCACAGCCAGAAAATACCTGCCTAGTTGGAATATTAAGGATGCGCAATTGATTCGTAGAGCGATCGTGAATGTTGTCCACCTTAGTTTGAGTTAGTTACTTCTGAATTCTCCAATCTTCAAGAAACCGCCCCAAGCTGCTGATATTTATCCATCGTAGCTTCAGGCGGTTTCTGCTTTGAGTGTTATGCATTTAAATTGCACTCTGACCAGCGTTCGCGCAACGTCTCCGTCATTTGTCCTTTGTCATTTGTCCTTTGTCCTTTATTTAGACTAATGACCAATGACCAATGACCAATGACTAATGATCAATGACCAATGACTAATGATCAATGACCAATGACCAATGACCAATGACTAATGACCAATAACCAATGACTAATGACTAATGACTAATGACTAATTAAGGTAATTACAGTCACTTCAGGTGGACAAAATAAACGTCCTGGTTTATAAGTTCCTAAACCACGATTGACATATAGTTGATTTTGTTCTACGTTGTGAAACCCTTGCGCCCACTCCCAATATCGTACGACTTTAGAACAGTCTCCCAAGAAAAATGTTACCCAACGCCGCAATTTTTTGGGAATTTGTTTCAGTAGCTTTTTATAATAGAATACTACGGGGCCAATGCCCGGAATTACGATGTGACCACCGTGGGTATGACCAGATAGTTGCAAATCTACGCGCCACTGTTGCAATATCTTGGCTGTATCTGGGTTATGGGATAAAACAATGCGGGGTGTAGCCGAGTCTAGTTGATTCATGAGTGGTGCGGGGGAAAATTCCCGTGACCAATAATCAGCTAGTCCTACCAATGGTAATTCTTTTCCTAGTGGATAGGCGATTTCATTCCAAAGCACATGGACGCCAATACTAGTTAACGCCTGTGTAACTTCTGCTTTTGAATGACTGTAATAGATATCGTGGTTCCCAAGTACGGCGTAGATACCACAGCGACTTTGCAGATGTTTGAGTCGAAGCACCAATTGGTGAATTGGTGTCGGGTCGTCAGTTACGTAGTCACCAGTTAATAGAATTAAATCTGGTTCAGCTTCGTTAGTAAGTGCGATCGCTTTTTCTAACATAGCTTCCGACAGTCGCAAACCATCGTAATGAAAATCTGACAACTGCACTAGCGTTATACCTTGTAAAGATGCTGGAAGTTCCGCAATCTTAACCGTTATTTTATCTAATCTTAAATGTCCTGTAAACAACCAATGCATAAGGCAACCGATACTCCTCATACCAGCGCTTACAGCTTACCAAAAATCAAAATGTAACTTGATAAAATGCAATAATTTATGTCATTTACTCGAAATACAATTAATTGATTAATTGATTTATTTATTAGACATCTGGTGAAAAGGAATGTAGAGACGTAGCAGTGCTACGTCTCTACAAGGGTTCTGGGTAACGCATATTTAATTTCACTCCTATGTCTATTGGAAATCGCTGAATTTAGTTATGGGGTTTTCCTTCTGCTTCCTGGCTTCTCATTCAGCTTGTAGGGTAATGATAGTAACTTCTGGGGAACAAAATAAGCGTCCTGGGAGATAAGTTCCCAAACCACGATTGACATATAGTTGATTTTTTCCTAGCCGATGAAAACCCTGTGCCCATTCCCAATGGCTGACTACAGAAAGATTTACTTGTAAAAATGGGACTAAACGTCGCACTTTTCTGGGTATTTTTTCTACAAGCTTTTCGTAAAACAATGCCGCAGGGCCAATTCCAGGAATTACGATTTGACCACCATGAGTATGACCCGATAATTGTAAATCGACTCGCCATGCTTGTAATATCTCCGCAGTATCTGGATTGTGGGATAAGACGATGCAGGGTGTGTTGGGGTTTAGCTGGTTCATTACTGGTATAGGATTGAATTCCTGTGACCAACTATCTGCTAATCCAACAAGTGGTAATTCTTTTCCTAGTGGATAGGCAATTTCGTTCCAAAGAACGTGAATTCCAATGCTAGTAAGGGCATCTGTAACTTCTGCTTTTGCATCTTTGTAATGTATGTCGTGATTGCCAAGAACAGCGTAGATCCCACAGCGACTTTGCAGATGTTTGAGTCGAAGCACCAGTTGCTGAATCGGCCTCGGATCGTCAGTTACGTAGTCACCAGTTAATAGAACTAAATCTGGTTCAGCTTGGTTGCTAACGGCGATCGCTTTTGAAAGCATATCTTCCGACAGCCGCAAACCATCGTAGTGAAAATCTGACAACTGCACCAGTTTCTTACCTTGTAACGATGCAGGCAAACCTGTAATGTTAACCGTCAATTCTTCTGTACTCAACGGCCCAGATAACAACCAATGCATAAGACGTTCAATAAAGCTCAATCATAGCGCTTACAGCCTAAGGAAACATCGTCGGTTTGTCTGTAGCGACCAGTCAACTTATTGAAAATTTCACGATGCCTTCGCCTTAAAGGATGTTTTAAAAGTGGTTGGCTGTATCTTTGCACTTTTAGATCCCCCCTTAAGAAGCAGGGTGGTTTCATACGAAGAAAGAAAAATACATCAAAGTCCCTCAATTTATCGGGGATTGCTTAAACAACAGATTTAGTGACATACTTACACTGACTGAGTACATTACAGTGTAGGCATCTGGGCGACTCTTAATTGAAGACATTAACTGAGCTTTGTTTTGAATCCACGTCATGCCCTGCCGCAGATTTGAACAAGTACAAAAAAGTATGTTCTACCTTAGTACCGCTAGAATTTTACCCATTCACGGAGACGATACAAAAATATCTATTCTTGAATGGAACCCCATATTCTAGATTGTCTAGGTTCAGTGTACAGCCAGCATTTTCGGCTTTGTCTGTACTTGCCTATAATATCATGTCCGGGTAATTAGTTATGATTCTCACAGTCATTGCACCCCACCCCTTAATCCCCTCCCCGCGGGCGGGGAGGGGAGACAAAGCACAGCTTTGGCGGGGTGGGGTTCTTGGGGTTTAGTAAGTAATCAACCGGACATGATATAATACCATATTTCTCTCAGGAAATATAATGAATATGGGTCATGGTTCGACATAGCAATTAAATGTTTTGGCTACGCTAAAATACATTAATTACTATATCTCTCCACTCCCGCGCATTCATGAGCCAGCGCTGTAGACGGGTTTCCCGTCGCAGGCGACTGGCGTCCCACACTCCTAAAAGTGAGTGTGGGGCTTCTGCTGATCTAGCTAATTCGTAGTCCCATGATCACTAAGTCCCGTTCAACGCTGTCAAGTTCGGCAATTTTAGGTAAATGTCCCCAGCGTTGAAAACCAAATGTTTCAAAAAGTTTTAAACTGGGCTGATTGTGGGCAAAAATGAAGCATACTAGGGTCTTTAAACCCAAACGAGGACTTTCGCTAATTGCTTGTGCTAAAAGTTGCCCTCCCAAGCCGCGCTGATGAAAGTTAGGGGCTATGTAAATACTAATTTCGGCAGTCTTGCTATAGGCGGGTCGCCCATAAAAGGATTGGAAACTAAGCCATCCAGCGATGACTCCGTCTACTTCAGTTACCCAAAGTGGGCGTTGTGAAGGCGATCGCCCCTTAAACCAAGCAAGACGACTTTCCACAGATACTGGTTCTAAGTCAGCAGTTGCCATGCGGCTAGGAATTGCAGCGTTGTAAATTGCCACAATTGTAGGTAAGTCAGTTTCAGTCGCATGGCGAATAGTCATTGACACCGTCTCGGAAAAAATCTTCAGAAATATTCAAAAATAATACAGTGTAAGCAAGGGAAGAGAGTCAGGAATTTTCAACTCATCACTCTTGATTTAAGTACGTTGGTGCGAAAAAACTCAAGTATGTTACGAAACGTAAATAAGCTTAAAACCCTTACTAAGTAAGTTGGCGCGAAAAAATCAAAGTATGTTACGAAACGTAAATAGCCTTAAAATCTTTACTAGTGACCAATACTTCGACTTCGCGGTTCCTGAGCGTAGTCGAAGGGCAGTACAAGTGACAAAGGACAAATACTTCGACTCCCTTCGACTGCGCTCAGGGCGAGTCGCTCAGTACAAGTGACAGCCTTAGCCAGTTAGCTTTAATTGCGCCGACCTACTTAATGACAAAGGACAAATACTTCGACTCCCTTCGACTGCGCTCAGTACAAGTCGCTACTTCGGCTGCGCTCAGTACAAGTCAGGGCGAGTCGCTCAGTACGAATGACAAATGACAAATGACAAATGACAAATGACGAATGACAAATGACAAATGACAAATGACACCCTTAGCTAGTTAACTTTAATTGCACCGACCTACTTAGTTAAGCGCGTGCTAATAATGGAGCAGCAGCTAGTAAGGTTTTAGTATAAGGGTGCTGAGGATTGGCAAAAATCTTTTTTGTCAGACCGAGTTCGACAATTTTACCGCCATTCATTACGGCAATCCGATCGCATAAAAATCGAGCTAACCAAAGGTCATGAGTGATGAATAGGTAAGTTAATTCAAACTCTTCTTTTAATTGCAACATCAAATCCAGCACTTGCGACTGGACGCTGGCGTCTAACATACTCACGGGTTCATCGCAGATTAAAAGTTTAGGGTGAGTAATCAAAGCACGAGCGATCGCTACTCGTTGCTGTTGTCCTCCAGACAAATCTGATGGATAACGCTCATAATACACTTCTGGCGGTGTTAACCCAACTTTCTCTAGCATCCACAAAACTTGTTCTTTTGCCTGAGCAGAATTGGCCAGATTGTGGATAAATAAAGGATCAGCGATACTTTGTCCCACTGTCATCGCTGGATTGAGACAAGCATGAGGGTCTTGAAAGATCATTTGTATTTGTCGCCGTGAGGAACGAATTTCTTGACGCGACAGTTTAGTTAAATCCTGTCCGAAAAACTCAACTTTGCCACTAGTGGGACGAATTAGTTGCAAGATTGTTCGTGATAGTGTAGTTTTACCACAACCTGATTCTCCCACTAAGCCGAGAATTTCTCCTGAATAAAGATCCAAGCTGATCCCATCTACTGCTTTAATTGTCTGCGCTTGGGTGTTAAACAGTCGTTCGATAAAGTTAGGTTCGATGGTGTAGTGTTGCTTGAGTTCTGTGACACTCAAAATTGGGGATTTCTCATTAATAATCGGTAATTGCTTTTCTTCCCCACTCCCCACTCCCCAGTTTTCACTCCCTATTTCATCTATTGTTTGAATGTGTAAAGCTGCTTTTAAGAGCGATCGCGTGTATTCATGTTGAGGTTGTCTAAACACGGTTTCTGTAGAACCCATTTCGACCATCTTACCGTTGTACATGACGCCAATGCGATCGCAATATTCAGCCACCATTGCTAAATCGTGAGATATCAGCAACAATCCCATGTTTTCTTCACCGCACAGCCGAGTTAGTTCTTGCAATATCTGCGCGGAGACGGTGACATCTAAACTGGTGGTAGGTTCATCGGCAACAATCAACTTCGGGTTGAGGAGTAAAGCTAAGGCGATCGCTACCCGTTGCCGCATTCCACCGCTAAACTCATGAGGAAACTGATTCCAGCGACTGGCTGGAATATTTACCTTTGCCAAGGTAGCAAGTGCTTTTTCTCGAGCTGACGGCGTTGATAATTCTGGTGAGTGCGCCTGAAGGGTTTCGATACAATGCTTACCAATAGTCATCAACGGATCGAGGCGTGTCATGGGATCTTGAAAAATTAAGGCGATCGCCTCTCCCCGAAATTTACGCAACTGGTTAGGTATCAAATCAAACACCGACTTTCCTTGAAAGGTCACCCCTCCCTCAACCCGACTAGAGGCTGGTAGTAAACGCATTACTGCCCGTCCGATAGTTGACTTACCACAACCCGACTCTCCCACCAATCCCATTCTTTCGCCTGGTTGCAAGGTGAAAGACACATCATCAACTGCCCAGGTTGGTTCTTCTCCAGGGCGTTGAGGATAGGCAACTCGCAGATTTTCGATACAGAATAAGGCTTCACTCATAGTTTAGTTATCTCCCCTGAGCTACCAGCTTTGATAATTTCAAATTTAAGATAGTTTATAGAAAACCCTTGAAAACCCTTGAGGAACAGCAACGTAGTTGCGTATTCCGTACTTCAGGCTGCGTGATGTTCGCGCTTGCGTCTCCCCTTGGGAGAAGGCTAATTGAGTCCTTTAGGACTCAGCCATGTTAGAATAGCTCAATCAGTACAAGATTTAAAAACCTACCCCCGGACTGGGGGAAAGTCTACGCCCGAAAAACCTTGAGGAGATATCACTGCGCCCTATGGGGCAAACGTAGTGAGCCTGGGAACCTGTGTAAACAGGATACTTTGGCCGTGAGGTCTTAAGAATCTCCGCGCCTTTAGGTCGGAGAGTGTCAACAGATTAGTATTAGACATCTGGTGAAATTAAATATGCGTTACCCAGAACCCTTGTAGAGACGTAACAGTGCTTGTAGAGACGTAGCAGTGCTACGTCAAAACAATTCTTTTTCACCAGATGTCTATTAGACCTCCCTTCCCGCCAGAAGAATACCTAATTTTTTTTACGAACCGCCATCGCGTAGCGTCTCCCCTTGGGAGAAGGACGCCAAGGACACCAAGGAAGAGAGAGAGTCTAAATAGCATATTTTTGGGGTTTTAAATAAACTTTGGAACACAAATTTACAATTTTAATCGTCTAGCAAACTCATCAACGCTTGGATTTCAACGTCTTGCGGCTCTGATAGTTGACTCTGTAACTTGAATAATTGATTCTGTAATGCTTCTGCTACATAGAGCATATTAGATTCTTGTGCAATTCTTAGCTGATTTTCTTTAATTTTGATTTGTTTAAGCAAGTTGTTTTCAACATGAATTGAATTGTAATGTTGAGCAATCATAGCTTTACATTTATTCTCAATCTATGGAGTGCAATTAAATTTACCATCTATGTATTATTCCACACTTTTTTCAATTTATTACTTGCCTCGGCGATTAGAAATCACGTGCCACTTGCTTCTCCCAAGGGGAGTGACTTCAAAGCCCCTCTCCGCGTCGGAGAGGGGTTTGGGGAGAGGTCTACCGACCTGTGTATACACGGTAACCAATTTATCGGGGGGTTAGGTGGGTCAACAAGTGCCTAAAATCACACTCAAATACTTTTCAAACAACCCCTAAGACACCATGTCAATATTTTTACAGACTTTTACAAAAACATAAATCATGATGTAAGATTGGTTGACTTCGGGTGAATTTTTAGATAACACACTTTAACTTGTCTGTTAATTTACCGATTTTTCTAGATTTATACATTTTTTTGTGAGCAGTATGAACTTAAAGTTTATAAATAGAAAGATTTTTCACATTGTAAAAATTATATCTACATTGCTGATCACAAGCGCAATTGGATTGGAATCGTGGAACATTTATGCAGTATTAACTAATAATAATTTACCAAGCAGCCTTAACCCAATTTTTTGGATTGAGCGTTTTGCCATAACCAGCCATTTTATCGAAAGTATTATAGCAGCTTTTTATGCACCTTCCAGAAACAAAATGCCAATACAATATGCTACTTACACTTTTTTTGTAGGCACAATTGGGTTGTTAGAACTGTTTGATCAAAAGAACGACTATTGACGCTTCCACCCTTTGAACGCATGGGTTTTTGGATTAGGTCAGTTGGTAGGGTGCGTTCGGCGATCGCACAATCCATCCTACCGACAATTGCAGGAGTTTACCAATGTCAGTCACTGGTAAATCTGACAGGCAGAAGGGAGTATAGTTTATATAGTTGGATTTTGGCTGAAATTTTAGTTTGATACTAAGGAATTAAAAAATGTCTACTGATACTCAGATAGTTGCTTACGTTCAAGAAAGTGAATTTGATGCTGTTTTAAATGGAAGTGAAGAGAAAGTTGTTGTTGTTGATTTTACTGCGACTTGGTGTGGCCCCTGTCGTCTGATCAGTCCGTTAATGGATCAACTTGCCCAGGAATACAAAGGTAGCGCTAAAGTCGTTAAGGTAGATGTTGACAGCAACAAGCCGATTTTCAAAAGATTCGGTCTTCGGAGTATTCCAGCAGTTTTAATTTTCAAAGATGGTATTTTAGGAGAAACTATCGTGGGAGTTTCTCCTTACGAAGACTTCAGCAACGCTGTTCAGAAGCTTCTTTAGCTAATTCGTAATTAAAAAGGGTTTATTTTATTTCCCCGAAGATCCGAGGGTCGGCTTCCGAGGCTCGGACTTCTCGCCACTTGAGGCATAATTATAAATTTTTAAACCTTTCCTTTTCGCCTATAGTTTACTTGCAGTAAACCACTTGGATATTGTTTGGAGTTAACCATCTCCAATTTTTCTTCAGGGCTAGGCGGTGGAAAAAGGTGTATGCCGCCACCTAAGATAATTGGAATAGTTGAAATAATATATTCGTCAATCAAGCTGTGCTGAAGAAACGAATTGATTAATGCTCCGCCACCAACTAGCCAGATATTTTTAAAACCTTGAGCTTCTATATTTGCTAAGGCGTGTTTCACTGTATCAGAAACAAACACAACGTCCTCACGGTTAGATTGGAGATGGCGCTGGGTGAAAACGAAGGATTTCTTCCCGACATAAGGCCATTCATCAAAACTCAGCCCTACTTCATAGGTCTTGCTGCCCAACACAATAGCATCAATTGATTCGTAGAAAGCAGTGTAACCGTAGTCTTCCCCTTCTGTATCAAGAATTGATAGCCAATCAATTCCGCCATCAGTGCGGGCAATGTAGCCATCCAAACTAGCTGCAATGTAGAGTGTAACTTTCGTCATTGTGCTTCTGATTGTGGTATAGGCTATTTCATTCTCATCTAGCCCGCCTCAGAATGAATTCTGAGTCTAATAGCGAAAGTCGTCTAAAGACGACTGAGAAAAAGTTATAGTCCGTTTTAACGGACTTTAGCTATGAGCCAGGAACTTCAGTTCCGGGTGGTTTATGTCTAGAATGAAATAGCCCTGTGATTGTGGTAGTTTCTTTAATTTTGACTTTTGACTTTTGCCTTGCGGTACTAAGTACCTTGGTGCGAAAAAACTCAAGTATGTTACAAAACGTAAATAAGCTTAAAACCCTTACTAATGACAAATGACAAATGACGAATGACAGCCTTAGCCAGTTAACTTTAATTGCGCCAACCTACTTAGTTATTATCATCTTGTACCTTTTCCTCGAACTTCTCAACATTTTGGGGTTGACTATTAGTCGGTGAATTTTGCTTTTCCAGTGTTGGTACTACTACAGCAGAAGGATCTGATTGTTTCGATTCCGTTGGTGGTACTGGTGGTATAACCACAGGATTTAATGGACTCACGGGTTGAGGAGAGGCAGAATTTTGACTAGAAGCGGGTAAGTTATTTTGTGGCAATGGTGCAGGAGAAGCATTACGAGATGAGCGGATCGCCCGTAGTGTCTCCACTAAGGAGGGTGTGGGTGAAACGCTAGGTAAAGGTAAAGGTGTGGATTGTTCAGAATTGCTGCGTTGCGACTCTTGTGTAGGGCTGCGGGAAGATTCTTTTTGGGAAGAACGACGATTACGCCTGCGCTGCTTGGAATTAGAGACAGGTGCTGTTTGGGTTCTTGAGGTGGTGTTAGTCTCTTCACCTGGTGGTGAAGATGTACTATCGAAGTCAGGTAATTTTGCGCCTGGTTGTTGAGTTGGCTGTTCAAAAAGCGGCTTGGCGGTTGGCTGCTGCTGAGATTTAGGTAATATGCTCGTGATCCCAAAACCTGTTGTAGCAGCAACTAGGGCTACACCTAGACCAATAAATATCTTAGATGACCCCAGTTTTTTAGCCAGTATAGTTTCTTTAGCGATACCTGGGTTGGACTGCGCCCACGCAGACGGACTATGTATAGGATTTTGGGCAGTTTTGCCAATTACAGTTGGTGCTTGCTGGGCAGATAAATTGACAGTTGGCACTGCGTAAGTGGCGATGGCTGGCGATATCACATTCCCTTCATTTTCTGGTAGCAATTGCAGCCAGTCAGCAACTGTCGCTGGCCGAAAACGAGACTCCACCGCCATACCGCGCATTACCGCCTGGTTGACAGCAGCACTCAAGTGTGGTTGCAGTTCGCGGGGGGAAGGCATTTGCTCGCGATCGCGCAATAATGCTGGCATCGGAACTTGGGCTGTCAACAGTGCATACAAGGTTGCTGCTAAACCATAAACATCTGTGGCAGGTGTGCGTGGCGCTTGCGTCAAGTACTGCTCAATGGGAGAATAACCATCAGAAACCAAACCTGTGTGAGTCTGCCTCACACCGCCATTAAATTCCCTGGCAATGCCAAAATCAATTAGTACTACTTCCTGCGTTCCCAGGCGAAGGATAATATTATCTGGTTTGACATCCCGGTGTAACAAACCGTTGTTGTGTACTACCTGCAAAGCTGCCCCAATTTGCCGGATGTAATGAATTGCTGTAGCTTCAGGCATTGGCATCCCCGGTAGTACAAATGCGTCTCCCAAGGTTTCCCCAGCAATGTATTCCATCACCATGTAAGGCAGTCCAGCTTCCACAAAAAAGTCACTAACTCGGACTATATTAGGGTGGATACACGTGGCTAATCGTCTGGCTTCATCTTGGAATTGGCGCTGGAATTTGGCAAAATCAGGATGTTGTCGCAGCCGTTCATTGATGGTTTTCATCACCACCTCCTGACCCAAGTAGTGGTGCGTAGCTTTAAACGTAATGCCAAAGCCACCTCGCCCTATTTCTTGAATTAGGGTATATTTTCCATCCTGTAAAATTGTGCCTGCTAACATAAAGATTCCTGAGTCCTGAGTGAGCAGATAACGTAGCGAGTCCTGAGTCTTGAGGGATTTCCCAAAAATTTTCCCATATTTTTTATCGGGCAGCGTTCTTGCCCGTCTATCTTACGGGATGATTTAGTTGTTGGAATTCCGGAAGTGAGAAAGATCTCCCCATGATCACAACAGTTTTATCTTTCTCATAGGATAGCGCGGGAGTGTGGCAAGCCTAAAGCGGAAGACGCGCTAAGCAAAGCATTGGTATTGACTTGGGAATCAAAACTTTTACTGTAATGAGTAATGGAGAAAAAGCTTTAAGTCCTAGTAGTCTGTCAAGTTTAAATTGATGAATAAGCAAGTTTGTAGTAAGGACTTCAGTCCTTATTTCCTAAGCACGCTTTGTGCATCTAGCCCGCCTCAGAATTAATTCTCAGTCTAATAGCGAAAGTCGTCTCAAGACGACTGAGAAAAGGTTATAGTCCGTTAAAACGGACTTTAGCTACAAGAGAGGAACTTCAGTTCCGGGTGGTTTCTTAAAACTAACTTAGACATTGTAGTAGTCTAGCTTTTGCCGCAGCATAAAATCTGATTTTTGACACATATGCTAAATTTACTTAATAAATCCGTATAATTACATACTTATTCAGCTTTACAAAAGCAGTAACTTGCTAGATGATAGCAACGAAAGGGAAAATAATTAGTACGTATTATAGTTGTTTTAACTCTCAGTAGTTATGTGAAATCCCTGTAATTACCCCAGGCTGAAGTCGGTTTGAGTTTCCCTCATAACCTTAGCGCGAAGAAACAAAATGTCAACGCTACATCCCTTGCAATTCACAGTAAATCCTCCAACTTCCACCTCCTCTCCCCATAGTCTAGTCTTCATCGATATGGCAGTTGAAGACTATAGCGATTTAGTCGATGGAGTGCTTGATAATACTCAAGTATTACTACTGAACTCGACACAAAATGGTGTTAAAAAAATCACAAAAATTCTGGCTAGTTGGGTAGAAGCGCAGCAGCTTGTCCTTAGATATTGCTCGAATTTGACTAACATTCATATTGTGTGCCACGGTGCCCCAGGTTGCTTACAATTGGGCAACACTCTTTTAGGACTCCATAACCTCGACGAATACAGCCAAGAACTACAACAATGGCAGAAGATATTTTCCACTTCTGGCAAAAGCGATAATTTCAACAACTTACTCATCTATGGTTGCAATGTCGCTTCTGGTGATGCGGGAGCAGAATTTGTCCAAAAACTGCACCAACTCACAGGGGCAAATATTGCCGCTTCTAGTCAACGGATTGGCAATACAGCATTAGGGGGTAACTGGGAGTTGTCAGTTCGCACTGCTGATATGGAAGTAAATCTTGCCTTTGGACGAAGGACGCGAGAAGCTTATGCAGGAGTACTGGCAACGTTTGAGGTAAATAGTACCAAAGACACGGATGATGGCAATGGGAACAACGGCATCACCACACTCCGGGAGGCAATTAACTTAGCCAATGCTACTCCTGGGGATGATACCATTACCTTTGGAGGTGTATTCACAGATACTACCCCAGATACCATCACCCTCACCTCTGGGCAGCTAACTATTACTGAGGATGTTACCATCTTGGGGACTGGGGCATCTCAGCTGACTGTGAGTGGGAATAATGCTTCCAGAGTCTTGGAGATATCAGGAATCGGAACAGATGCGATCGTTGATGGTTTAAAAATTGCTAATGGTAATAATACCAATGGCGGCGGAATTTTGGTCAATAGCAATACCATCCTTAGCCTGACCAACAGTAATGTTTCTGGTAATACGGCAACCTCGAATGACTCCTTTGGCGGCGGTATCGACAACCAAGGCATCCTTAAGCTGATCAATACTACTGTTTCTGGCAATAGGGCAGACTCCGGTGGCGGTATCGCTAACGGAAACATCCTCAGCGTCACTAAAAGCAGCATCTCTGACAATACGGCGACCTTGGACGGTGGTGGTATTAATAGCTCTGCAACCAACGGCAATGACATCCTCAGGCTTACCGATAGCACTGTATCTAACAATACGGCAAACTCCGGCGGCGGCATTTATAGCCAAGGCAACTTTAAGCTTACCAATAGCACGGTGTCTAACAATAGGGCAAACTCCGGCGGTGGCATTTATAACGGAGGAGATTTTTATTATTTTAGAGTCGGTACAGCTACCCTGACTAATACTACTGTCTCTGGCAATAAGGCATTAGAGGATGGCGGTGGCATTTATAACTTTAGCAATCTTAGCCTGATCAACAGCACAATTAGCAATAACACTGCTGACTCCAACGGCGATGGTGTTGGTAACGGTGGTGGCGTTTTGAGTCGTGAGACTGATTCTTATGGTGACGGACTCACCATTGTAGGTAACTCCATTATTGCAGGCAACTTCGACAAATCTACCTCCGGCGGCATTAACCCCGACGTGTCCGGCAGCAGTTTCAGGAATTCGGGCAATAACCTGATTGGCAATCAGATTGGTAGCGCTGGTTTCACCACCAGCACCTTAGTGGGGACTAGCGCCAGCCCCATTGACCCAAAACTCGGGCCGCTGCAAAATAACGGCGGTGCAACTTTAACCTATGCCTTACTGACAGGTAGTCCTGCCATTAACACCGGGAATAATTCCCTAGCAACTAGTGTCAGCACTGACCAAAGAGGTGCTGGATTTAACCGAATCTCAGGCACTACAGTTGATATTGGTGCTTATGAAGTCCAGTCAACTAACCCATCACCCGTTAATACGGACACAGTGGTGACTAATACCAATGATTCTGGAAAAGGGTCGTTGCGACAAGCAATCCTCAATGCCAATGGGACTGCTGGGGCAGATACCATTACCTTTGTAGGCAGTGTGTTCACTGATGCCACCCCAGATATCATCACCCTCACATCTGGGGAACTGACGATTAGCGATGATGTAACCATTGTTGGATCTGGAGCATCTGAGCTGACCATCAGTGGCAATAATGCCTCAGGTGTATTTGAGATCACGGGAACTCTTACAGATGTTAGCATTGATGGCTTGAAGATTGCCAATGGTAATGATGTTATATATGGCAGTATTTTGCTCAATAGCAATGCCAGCCTCAACTTGACGCGAAGCACTGTCTCGGATAATAAGGGAGCAGTCGGAGGTATCTTTAACAGAGGCAATCTCAGCCTGACCAACACCACTGTTTCTGGTAACTTGGGGTCATCATTAGGCGGTGGTATATTTAACACAGGCAGTCTTAGCCTGACTAACAGTACTGTCTCTAATAATAATGCGTACACCAAATTCATCCCTGCCTATGGGGGCGGCATATTGAACACAGGCATTGTCAAGATCACAGGGAGTACTGTCTCTAATAATCGGGCCTTCGGCGATGGACAGAATCGTTATGCTCCTGACCCTTACCCGTCCTACGGCGGCGGCATTTATAACTCAGGCACTGCTGAGATAATCGGAAGCACTATCTCTGGCGGTCAAGCGTACTATGGTGGTGGCATCTTTAACAGTGGCAAACTCACTCTCACCAATAACACTATTACCAATAATACCGAAGATAACTTTTTTATAGAAGGCGAGGGTGGGGGCGTTTTTAATGACTCTAATGGCACTGTCGTTGTTGGAAACACTATCATTGCAGGCAACTTCGGGGATAATTCTGCTGACGTTAAAGGCAGCTTCACTGACCTTGGCAGTAACTTGATTGGCAATAACATTGGTAGTACAGGCTTTACCACCAGCACCTTAGTGGGCAGCAGCAGCAACCCCATTGATCCCAAACTCAGCCGCCTGCAAAATAATGGTGGTGCAACCTTGACTTCTATCTTACTTGGGGATAGTCCCGGCATTAATGCTGGCAATAATGCCCTAGTTCCTGCTGGTGTCACCACTGACCAACGTGGCGCTGGATTTGGCAGAATATCTGAGGGTAAAGTTGATATTGGTGCTTTAGAGTTCAACAGCCTGAAGGGAACCAATGGCGCTGATAATCTAGTGGGCAAGAACTACGGTGAGATAATTAATGCTCAAGGCGGGAACGATACGATCGCAGGTAATCAAGGTAACGACTTCCTAACTGGTGGCGGCGGTAAGGATACATTTGTTTACAACTTAGGTGATGGTGTTGATACTATCACCGACTTCGGTGGGCTAGGTAAAAGCTCAAATCCCTCGGCAGCAATTATTGCCGAATTGGATATCCTCAAATTCCAAGGTACTAGATTGACAGCCCAAAATCTGATACTCACCCGCAATGGTAACAATCTGGAAATCACTTTTGAAGGGGTGGCTGATGACAAGGTTATCCTGCAAAAACTAGGCAACCTCTCCACTATCGGCAATATACTTTTTGATGGGCAAAGCACCATATAGTGCAATACGGTTCACAAAAGGGCTGAAACTCTTTTTTTTACGAACCACAGAGGCGCGGAGAACACAGAGAGAAGAGAAGGAGGAAATGCTTAACCCAAGTGTATTGACTGATAATATGTGTAGGTTGGGTTGAGGAACGAAACCCAACATTTTACCCTTGCTCATGTTGGGTAACACTAAAGTTCAACAAAACCTACATTGATAGGTTTTGTTATAAGTAATCACCCGGACATGATATTATCTGGGGTTTTAGATGTGTCTGAAATTCTAAAATCCCAAATCTACAACTGTTACAGTTGTCGCACTAATGGCTGACCATCTTTGACTTCACCAATCAAAACTAAATCGACACAGTTAACGAAGATACCATTTTCTAAAACACCGGGAATGTTATTCAATGTCTTTTCTAGACCGGCTGGATCTTCAATAGAGTCAAATCTGACATCTAAGACAAAGTTACCTTGATCAGTGATCACTGGGCCAGCTTTTTTCACACCCATGCGGAGTTCTGGTTTGCCACCGAGTTTTTTGATGGCATTGGTAACAGGAGTAATTGCCATTGGAATCACTTCCACAGGCACTGCGAAAGTAGAACCCAAGCGGTCTACTAACTTACCACTATCTACGACGACGATAAACTGTTCTGCCAGGTAGTCTACGACTTTTTCGCGGGTATGTGCTGCACCACCGCCTTTAATTAAGTTTTTCTGCGGATCGACTTCATCTGCACCATCAATGGCAATATCGATGTGGTCAATAGAGTCTAAGGTGGCGAGAGGGACACCGTACTGCTTCGCCAGGACTTCTGACTGAAACGAGGTAGGTATGCCAATGATATTTTTGAGTTCACCAGTTTTCAGGCGATCGCCTAAAAACTGAATTGTATATGCTGTAGTTGACCCCGTACCCAACCCGACGATGGAACCCGATTTTACCAGGGCGGCGGCGGCTTTGCCAACTTCTTGCTTCATCAACTTTACGGGATCTGTTACTGTCATTCCCAAAACTCCTGAAAAACTGCCTATAGTCCATAGTAGTAGGCAGATAAGGCCAAAAAATGAAAGGTAAAAAACAAGTTGTTGCTGATTTCTACTCCCTTGATTTTTGCAAGCTGCACACTCGTGACTTCACATCTATAGTTCAATAGGGTTCACAAAAGGGCTGAAATTCTTTTTTTTACGAACCACAGAGGCGCAGAGAACACAGAGAGAAGAGAGAAAGAGAAGGAGGAAATGCTTAAGGGACTGACAAATAAAAAAATACTCAACTACTGATTGTGGGGTGGGCGACACGAGAGCCCCACAAGATTGGGTAATTTATTTGTTGGAAGTCCTTAACCCAAGTGTATTGATCTATAGTTAGGCGCTCTATGTTGATCAAAAATAGTTAGGCTAACTCTACTTTTGGGAACCATAAAGCTTAAATACAGTTTTTCCCAAAGTTAGGTCAGAAAGTCATGAAAGTTGCCCAGATGATCAACACATTGAGTGTTGGGTGGAAGCAAAAATTGAGATTGGGTATCAAGCCTACCTTTTTCTGTTTGTTTGCGATCGCCCTTTCTTTGACGTTTCTGATCAACGCTTGTAGCCTCGAACAAAACCAATCTCTCAAACGGCTCCGTGTGGGAACTTCAAGCTTTCCAGGGTATGACATTGCACTCTATGGCCAAATCTCAGAAATATTTAAGCAGCGAGGGCTAGAGGTTGAGTTTGTACAATTTAGTAACGGGCAAGATTCCAGTCGGGCAGTGATGCGCGGTGCATTAGATGTCACATTTAATAGCTTCTGGGAGGTGATGCAGGTTGATCCGGGCAATGGCAATCCAGTGGTGTTAATGACGATCGACCTTTCTTCGGGAATAGATGGAATCGTTGCTCGGCCAACCATTAAATCCGTAGCAGATTTGCGGAAAAAGAAAGTGGGAGCGAAGTTAGGAACCATCAGTCATTTAGTTTTGTTGGAGGCATTGAAAGCTAATCAAGTCCAGCCCTCTGAAGTACAGATTGTGGATTATTCCAATGAGGTAGCCGCCGAGAAAATTAAGGCGAGTGAGATCGATGCTGTCCTTCTGTGGGAACCGATGCTAGGGGAAACGGCGAAGGACATCAAAGGCAATATAGTTCACACGACAAAGCAAGTGGATAGTTTGGTGATTGATACCTTGATGTCCAGTGACAGCATTATCAAAGCAAAAAAAGCAGAACTAAAACAATTCATGCTGGCATGGTTTGATGTGATGCACGCAGTTGAAACCAAGCCGAAAGAAGTTTTTAATACCATTGGAAAGAAACTGGGACAAAGTGGTGAGGCTTTTGCCAGTGATTATGCTGGATTAAAAAAGGGGGATATAACCTTAAATCGGCGGATGTTTGCCCCAGAGGGTCGGCTCTATTCGGCAAAGGCAGAAATTGTCCAATTGCTCAAAGCCGATCCGCGTCATGGTCGGGTAGTTCGGCAAGATGTGGAGATTGATGCAACCCTCATCAATGAAGCAATGGCAGGATGGAAGTCATGAGCCAAAAGTCATCTAAACTTAACTTATCTTACCAACTACTGATGGGTTTTGGTTTTTCTCTAGCAACGGTCGGCTTAACCACCTTGGGATTGAACTACTTCTTGATTCAATCAAAATTGGAGAAAGAGCTAGAGCAACGCGCCCAATCGATTACCCAAGGGGTCAGTTTTTCCACGGAGGGATTAATCGAACTGGGGAATACAAGTATTGTTAAGCGAGTGGTGCAAAACTACGGGACACTGCCAACGGTGGTGGAAGTTGCGATCGTTAGTCCCAATGGACAAACCTTGGCTCGAAGTGGATCAGAACTTCAATATCCGCGCTATGTTTTAATTCATCCAGAATTAACTCAAGTATTAGAACAGGCTGCTCAGACGGGTTCAGAAAGAAGTTTCAGAATCACGATACACGGTAAGCCAGCATTAGTAGCAATTTTGCCCTTTAGCAGCACATTGTTTGGTCTGGCAGACCGACGCGGGTTAGCGATCGCCATTCTCAATGCTGAAGAACTGCAACAGCAAGCTTGGCAAGCTTTCTCTACTTCCACCTTCACCCTACTCATTGGGATGGCAGCAATTTTGGGGCTGATGACGGTGTTAATTCAGCGAACTGTCTTACAGCCACTCCAGAAATTGAACAAAGCAGTGACTGACAGGAATGGCATTGACCATTTTGTCATGCCCAATGGATTGCCAAATAACGAAATCCAATTCCTGGCCCTGACAATTCAATCGGCAGCTACACGCGTAGAGGCATATCAGCAAGAACTTTGGCAGCAAGCCCAAGATTTAGAAACAGCAATCCGGGAAGTACAACAGGCAAAGGAAGTCGCCGAAGCTGCCAACCGCAGCAAGAGTACATTTCTCGCCAACATGAACCACGAACTCCGCACCCCACTCAACGGCATCCTGGGTTATGCCCAAATCCTCCAGCGCGATCCGGCAACTACCCCCAAACAACTCAAGGGACTAGGCGTGATTCAGCAGTGTGGTTCCCACCTACTGACACTGATCAACGATATTTTGGATTTGTCCAAGTTGGAAGCCCAAAAAATGGAACTTTATCCCCAGGATTTCCATTTGGCGAACTTCCTCGTTTCCACGGTAGATATTTGCCGCATCAAGGCAGAACAAAAGAGCGTGAAGTTTCATTACCAGCCCGCCGCTAACCTGCCTATTGCCGTCTATGCGGACGACAAACGCCTGCGGCAAGTGTTGTTGAATTTGCTCAGTAATGCCGTCAAATTTACTGACTTTGGCACTGTCACGTTTCGAGTTGAACCCGTTGGCAAAGCTTCCGAACCCCTGACAGCCCAGAGGATTCGCTTCCAAATTAAAGATACGGGCATTGGTATTGTACCGGAAAAACTGGGCAATATTTTCTTGCCCTTTGAGCAAGCCGGAAAGCGCGATCGCAATAGCGAAGGTACTGGATTAGGACTAGCAATTAGCCAGCAAATTATCGAGAAAATGGGCAGCACCATCCAAGTCGAGAGTCTGTTTGGTCAAGGCAGTATTTTTTCCTTTGAATTAGACTTGATCCCCGTTTCTCATTGGACAGTAGGGCAAGCGATCGCCAATCAAAAAGTAATCGGCTATCAAGGCGAACAGCGCAAAATCTTGGTGATCGATGATTACGAAGAAAATCGTCTCGTCGCCATCAATATGCTCGAACCCTTAGGTTTCAAGCTATTAGAGGCAGATAATGGACAAGCGGGTTTTAACATCGCCCTGCAAATGCGTCCCGACTTGATTATTACCGATGTACATATGTCTGTCATCGATGGCTTAGAAATGATCCGCCGTCTACGCCAACTACCCGACTTTGCCACTACACCAATCATTGTTTCTCCTGCAACTCTGTCTCAGGTGGATATGCAGTCAAGTCTAGATGCAGGGTGCAGTAGCTTTTTCCCAAAACCGATTGAGTTTACTGGGCTACTTACCGAATTGCAGCGACTCTTGAAGTTGCAGTGGATTTATGAAACCGAACTAGAGACGACTCAACCTAGTGTCAGCAATGGCGACCAGGTTGACCTGATCATGCCCCCAGCCGCAGAACTGGCAGCTCTCTATGCCTCTGCTCAGGGTGGTTTTATCAACGATATTCAGCAGGAAGCCAACCGCCTGAAGCAATTATCATCCGAATACACTGTTTTTGCGAATCGAGTTTTAGAACTGAGTCAACAGTTTGATAACGAAGCCATTCTCCGTCTGATCGAACTACAGGTGTGAACTACCCCGCCGCAAAACGGACGGGGCTTCCCAATTCATCGGCAATAGCCAAGAGAACTCCGTAATTCTATTGGTCTGACATTCCCTCCAAGGGCAGGAGTCCTGGTTCCCAAGACCCAAATCTTCTTCTTGCAACATATACCTGAAAGCTAATGGTTTTCGCTTATGGCATTGATGGTCAAGACATTAGCTATCCTACCAGAAAAACAAGCGGGATTCGTCATACATCTGGAAGAAAGTTTTTACTTTGTCAAAAATTTACCCTGAGCGTAGCCGTTCGCGCAGCGTAAGAAGAGAAGGGTCAATTCCAGATCCAATCCTCAACAAGAGCTATTCATCCCCAAGAGTATGAGTACTTCGCGTACCGTTAACGGTTTAACTTTAGCCCTTTGACTGATCATTTACAATTCATCTCTGCGATATGCTATTGGAGTTTGCTGATGTCCGTTTATTCGATTCCTCAAGAGAACAGGATTTTGGTGGTAGATGATACCCCGACCAATCTGCAAGTATTGTTAGATTTGTTGAGCGAACAGGGCTACCGAGTGGCGATCGCCAAAAGCGGTGAAACTGCCCTACAACGGTTGCAATCATCTCGGCCCAATTTGATTTTATTAGATGTAATGATGCCTGGGATCGACGGATTTGAAACCTGTCAACGTCTCAAAAACGACTTCAACACCCGTGATATCCCGGTTATTTTCATGACTGCCCTCTCCGACTCTGTGGATAAAGTCAAGGGATTAAGCCTGGGTGCAGTCGATTATATCACCAAGCCGATTCAGCATGAAGAAGTACTGGCACGCATCCGGGTGCATCTGCAACTGCGTTATGCTACGCACGTGATGGAACAGCGCACCAATGAAGTCAACCAGGCATTACAAAGCCTCAAGCAAGCCCAACTGCATTTAGTGCAAGGTGAGAAAATGGCTGCCCTTGGTCAGTTGGTGGCTGGAATTGCTCACGAAATCAACAATCCGGTGAATTTCATCTACGGCAACCTGACCTATGTGAGGGAATATACTCAAGATTTACTGGAATTTGTCCAACTCTACCAGAAGCACTATCCCAACCCAGTGGACGAAATCCGAAAGCGGGCAGAGAGCATAGATTTGGAATTTTTGCAAGGGGACTTGGTAAAGATATTAGGTTCGATGGCAATGGGTAGCGATCGCATTCGCGACCTTGTTCTCTCCCTCCGCAACTTCTCCCGTTTGGATGAATCTGAGATCAAACCCGTCGATATCCACGCAGGTATCGATAGCACCCTGGTAATTTTGCAACATCGTCTGAAAGCCAAACCGGATTTTCCTGCCATTCAAGTCATCAAAGACTACGAACAGTTACCAGAGGTTGAATGCTACCCCAGCCAACTCAACCAAGTCTTCATGAATATTTTGAGTAATGCGATCGATGCCTTAGAAGAGTCAGCGATCGCCTCCCCCAGCATCACCATTCGGACTTCTGTGATCAAGACTAACTGGGTCACAGTTTGGATTGCCGATAACGGTGTCGGCATTGCCGAACCCATTCGATCTCAACTGTTCGATCCTTTTTTCACCACCAAACCCGTCGGTAAAGGGACTGGATTGGGGTTGTCCATTAGCCATCAAATTATCACCGAAAAACACGGCGGCAAGATCGAGTGTCATTCCACTTTAGGACAGGGAACCGAGTTTGTCGTCCAAGTTCCACTGCAATGCGACAAAGCCGAACGCCACGGTAACAGCAACCATCGAACGGGTGCAGCAACATAAAACTCCTACGTAGCAAGAGCAACATTGCCCAGCTTAAATTCGTCGTTAACTAAGTTACAGATTATTAGGAATACCAAATTTTGCATTCACCTTAGTAATTAGGGCTTACGCAATAACTCTCTGAAACTCTTATTCCTTCGCGTCCTTTGCGTCCTCTGCGGTTCGTTTTTTCATTATTTTGCCATTCGTCCTAGTAATGTAGTTTTTTAAATTCACCTTAGCAGCTAAAAGTGGTTATTATAATGCGTCAGCTTTCAATTACTCTATCTTTAGTAGCACTACTACAAAGCTTACCAGCGATCGCTCAAGTGCCAGAATCTACTTCTGGAATCCTATCTGATTCTATTCAAAAGGTAACTGCTGTCAAATGGATGACAAACTATCCCGATGGCAAATTTTATCCAGAAAGGTTACTGAGTCGAGCCGAACTAGCGTCAATTATGGTAAAAGCATTTCGCCTCGATAAAAGACAAGCTGTTAACAGAGAAAATTTCGTGATTCCAGATGTTCCTCGTTCTTATTGGGCATTTAATGATATACAGACAGTTTTAAAAACTGACATCATGAAAGGCTATCGGGGCAATGAATTCTTCCCTAATCAAAAGGTGACAAGAGCAGAAGCTTTGGCTATTTTCGCCCAGGCTTATGGTGTGTTTCAGTTTCCCGATGAGGCTGTGAATGAGATTCTGGCTTCACATCCAGATGAGAAGTCTATCCCAGGTTGGGCTAGAAAAGCGATCGCTACAGTAGTTACTGAGGGATTTCTGAACACAGATGCTCAAGGCAATATTTCCCCATTAAAACCTGTTACCCGTGGAGATATGGCCTATGTATTGAGTAAATATTTGCAACGACAACAGCGACAACCCGAAACACCAGAAGTTCCGATTATTCCAAATAGCCCACAATTGCCTTAAGTAGAGCGACGCAAATAAAGCTAACTGGCTAAGGCTGTCATTTGTCATTTGTCCTTAGTCATTTATAAGGGTTTCAGGTGTATTTACGTTTCGTAATATAGTTTGATTTATTGTTGCCGACTTACTTAGTACAGTTTTCATGTATTTGAACCACAAATAGACCTCACTTCCATTCCTCTCTCCTCGTAGGAGAGAGGCTTTGATTTTCTCCCCTTCCTTTGTAGGGAAGGGGCTGGGGGTTAGGTTTCATAATTGTGGTTCATTTACCTGAAAATCGCTGTAAAATCATCTTGGAGCCGGATTTCTATACTTATCCCGAATCTGGCGAAGATATAAGGAATTAGACTGTGTTGGTTGCTGCAACACATAATTCCCATAATTAGATTGTGATGGTTGCGTCGGTTGTTGCAAGCCATAATTCCCATAATTAGATTGTGGTAGTTGCGTCGGCTGCTGCAAGCCATAATTCCTATATCCCACAGGATTTGTGGGGTTGACAATCCCTTGACTTGGACTCTGGCTAGAGTCAGGTGCAATATTACTTGGTGCGGCAGAGGTAACTGGGGGTGTTACTGGCGCTATATTAGGCGCTATCTGACCACTATTTAAATTATTGTAGGGATTTTGCTGTAAGTTCGTACTCGTACTTAACCCACTATTAGGCGCTATCTGACCGTTATTTAAATTACTGTAGGGATTTTGTGGTAACTTCGTACCGATTGAGGTGTAGCCTGTCCCAGCAGTTAACCCAGTACTTGGTACAGAATTCTGACTGGGTAAGCTATTGATTGGTGGCATTAGGGTTGTTCCTGGTTCAGAGACTCGATCCAAGTTATTTGTCTCAGTTCCAGAGACACCATTGAAGTTAGACAATTTCTGGTTTGTCGATTGGTTAAGCGCTGCTTGTAAAGGGCTGATAGAAAGAGAATTTTGATTCTTGCTGGTTTGATTAGTGAATCCAATACCCAGGCTAGAGGATGTTTGTTCCTCCTCTGTTGGTTCAGACGCAGCATTTAAGGTCTTGAGACCTAGAAACTGGTTATTATTATCAATCGTGCCAGTACGCAATAAATTTTCTGTTTGTACAACAAAGGGATTTTTCGGGGCTGGAGAGGTATCGCCATTAACGCCTAAACCAGGGTTTAACTTGGTGTCACTAGCAGACTTTTGTTTGTTAATTAGATCATCTAATAAGCCTTTGCTCTTTCTTACCGCCGTATTTTCACCAGGCTTTCTTGTTGTTAATGAGGCCGTTGCTTGTTCAAAGTCATTAAACAAAACTGGCAAGTTATCAATATCTGCTGCAATAGCTCTGTTTTCAGCTGACAGGGAGGAATCAACAGGCTTTTGTGAAGCGACTTGGTTTTTTTGCTTATAAACAAAAATATCTGGGTTTGACCAGTATTCCCAAGTTAATAGCCCAACTACAGATAAAAAAATTGCAGTTCCCCAAAAACCAGGTCGCGCTAGATTCAACAACCTGGCTCTGAGATAGCGTAAGTAGGCGGGGGGATAATGAGGATGTGGCATGGTATAGGTAATTGAAATGTACTCGAAATCGGTAAAACTTCACGGAAGCTGAAGGCGTTACTATTTAATGCTTTTACTTTCGTCAACAGGAAATATCTTAGAGGGTGTTTGAAAAGTGTTGGGCCATTGGAAATAGTCCCTTAATTGAAGTTTGAATGTTGATTTTATACTAACTTCTCCACAAGTTATTAGTCATCAATAGAGAAATAGAGAAAATTTGCCAAAATTAAAGATTTTCTCAAAAAAGATGATTTTGAGAGCAAAGAAGGGATAACTAAGGATAGTTCTATCTTTGATGACTATTCTCAGAGTTTTCTATGACCTATTGCCTCAGAATTGCCGACTTACCTACAAATGAGCGTCCGCGTGAACGGCTAATGACGCATGGTGCCAAAATTTTAGCCACAGCGGAGTTAATTGCAATTCTTTTAGGCACCGGTCAAGGGCCAGGAAAACTGTCTGCTGTGGGTTTAGGACAATATATTTTGAGCGAATTAGGGAAACACCAACGTGATCCGTTGGTAGTTCTGCGAGAAGTTACTCCCGCCGAGTTGATGCAAATTTCTGGTGTTGGGCCAGCGAAGGCGACAAGTATCTTAGCCGCGATTGAATTAGGCAAACGCGCCTTTCAATCTCGTCCTTTAGATGGCACATTAATTGATAGCCCACTTGCTGCTGCTGCTACCCTTAGCCAAGATTTGATGTGGCAGATACAAGAACGTTTTGCAGTGGTGCTGTTAGATGTCAAAAATCGTTTGCTGGGTACGCAAGTAATTACCATTGGCACCGCAACTGAAACTCTAGCCTCTCCCCGTGATATTTTTCGCGAAGTTATTCGCCAAGGAGCAACGCGACTAATAGTAGCCCACAACCATCCTTCTGGTAATCTTGAACCCAGCCAAGAAGATATAGAATTAACGCGCCAGTTGTTAGCAGGGGCAGAGGTTTTGGGCATTCCCCTGCTAGATCATCTGATTTTGGGCAATGGCAATCATCAAAGTTTACGGGAACTGACAACCTTGTGGGATGAGCATCCACAGGGGGATTAAAATAATTCGTAATTCGTAATTCGTAATTCGTAATTACGTGAAAGTGACTCCAATACTGCGTAGGTTTTGGAAAATCGTAGGTTGGGTTGAGGCTCTGCGAAACCCAACAAAGCCCCCCAAATGTTGGGTTTCGTTCCTCAACCCAACCTACACGGGTTAAGGTTTTTGGGCAAAACCTGCGCAGTATTGAAAGTGACTCTTATTTAGCTTAGGCGTTCAATTCGTGCTGCCCTCGTTAGGCAGGGGAATTAAACCCCATTACTTTGTTAAATTTACAATGGGAACGCAGCGACGATTACCTTTGAGATGTCCCATTGGCACAAACTTGTCCTTTTGGAAGACTTATCAGGATAGTTTGCAGTGGCGAAAGACGAATTTCACAAGTCTCTTTTCCAAGTAACAGCAGGGACTTCGGGAACATCTCTTTATCTACATCTGCTTTCACAGACTTGTTGATCCCCAAAGAGGAACTTACCCCAGACTGCTGTAGGGTAGGATAGTCGCTGACTGTTGCTGCCTCATTTAGAGAGGAGAATCCCAGATCCCCGACATTTCCTTCTTTGTTTGGAACAGGTAACAGCGAGATATCAATCAAAGGTAAGGTAATTTTCAGTGTCGTACCTTGATAAAGTCCTGCACTCTCAAGACCAATGCTGCCTCCCATGAGTTCAATTAAGTTTCGTGAAATCGCTAGTCCCAATCCAGTACCTTCAAACTGGCGCGTGGTTGTGCCATTCACCATTACAAAGGGGCGAAATAGCTTGTGCTGTTGAGTTGGATCAATGCCTATACCTGTATCTTTGACAGCGATTACCACCTGAGATTTACTATATTGAATTTCTGTAGCAATGGTAATGCTTCCTATGTCGGTAAACTTAGTGGCGTTGCCGATAACATTAATCAGCACTTGCTTCAGTTTTGCCGCATCTGCCTTAATTGGTATCTGTTGGGGATCTAACTCACATTTCAATTGCAAGCCCTTTTGTTGAACATTAACTGATTGTAAATTAATCACCTCTAACAATATTTGTCGAAGGTCAACAGGTGTGGTGATGACTGAAAGCTTACCTGCTTCAATTTTAGAAATATCGAGTAAATCATTAATAATACCTAGCAAGTGAATCGTTGTTTCATCCGCACGTTTGAGAAACTCCATTTCTTCTTCCCGGTTATCACATAAGCCATCTTCAACCAGGCGAATACAGTTAATAATAATATTTAACGGATTTCTCAATTCATGGGAAGTCGTAGCCAAAAACTGGCTTTTAATCTGGTTAGCGGTTTTTGCTTCTTTCCAAGCTATTTCCAGTTCTTCTGCCCCAGCTTTGAGCCGTTCTACCATTTGGTCTAATGCTTGGGCCAGTTGATTGAATTCCCGGATTTGAAAATTGTGCGGAACTGGTTGTGCGGCGTGGTGAGAGTGAATATTGAGAGCGTAGTCTCGCAATTCTTCTACAGGACGTGCCAAGTAAGGTGCTAAATATAGAGATGCTAACAAACTTGCACCAATCAAACCAACTGTCAAAACGATGAGAATGAGTTTGATTTCCTCTAAACCAAAAAGGGCATTATCAACACTAGTAACAGCTAAGACTATCCATTTTTGCTGCGGCTGTTGAGTAAGTGGATTTGTAATAGCTGTATAGCCAGCTACTAATTCTTTCCCATCTGTAAAAGACAAATTGATCGGATCATTTCGTCCCGCAATGGCATTTTTAATTATGCTATTGAGTTGGGAAGCATTTGGGTGCTGATTGATATTAGTTCCCACCCACTCTGTGATTGGATGCGCCAAGATGGTGCCATCTTCAGCAATCACTACCATAGCGCCAGTGAGTGATCCCGGAGGATTTCTGGTCTTTTGGTACAATGCAGACTGAATACTTAAATTGTAAACTGAATTTTTTTGACTATCAAAAACTGGTGCAGATAAAACTACTTGTAGTTGATTTAGTGTGTTTCTTTTTCCAGTTATTCCTACCTTTGGCGGAAAGATTGCTTTGATATCAATTTCGTCACTAGACAAAAATGATCTTAATTCTCCAATTGGTTGATCCCCACAGCTACTGGCAATTATTTTTTGGTCGAGGAGATTCGTTAATTGGATGCACTCAATACTGGCTGGAAGTTGCTGCTTTAACTGCGTGAGAATTTCTTGCCCTTGTACAGGTGAATCCGATGGAATAACCGTTGTTTTACTGACACTCAGCAAATGAGCTTTTAAGATAGCGATCGCATCTCCAATTCTCTCCCCTTTACTGATGGCGCTTTCTGTTAAATTTTGACGTGCAGTTCGCAATATGCTAGAGCGTGCCTTATTCAAGGCAACAATCTCGCCTATAAGTAAAACTGGGACGAACAGAAGCAATATTCTTGTTACTAAAATTCGACGAAAGGAAGATTGGCGGGAATTAGTCATCAAGTGTCTCACTTTGCATCTGCAAACCACAACAGCAAAGATATACAATTAGAACAGCTAAATGAGACATTTTATTAAATTATCAAAATGTTATTTTCAATGTTTAAAAATAACAAATTGCTAGAAATCAAAAAGAAACGCGGTATACCAAAACTCAGATATGCTAGATGTGGAAGGAATTTGTGTTGCATATGAATCCAGTAGTGAAATTGTAAAACAGTAGCTTGCAGGTATGGATTTTTTTGAAAATCTACACACGATGAAAGAAAATATTAAAACTATCAAATCAATTTCATGTTGCAACATCGTCCTCATACTACAGTTGTTTTAGCAATGAGTGCAGATGGTAAAATAGCAGATTTTAGGCGATCGCCTGCTCGGTTTGGTTCAAGGGTTGATCAAGCACACTTAGAAAAACAAATCGCGGCCTCTGATGCGGTTTTATTCGGTGCTGGTACTTTGAGTGCCTACGGAACGACACTTACTGTAACAGATCCAACTCTATTGGAACATCGGGCGCAAGGAGGGAAGCCTTTGCAGCCAGTTCATATAGTCATTACACACTCTGCAAACCTCAATCCGGAAACTCAGTTTTTTAAGCAACCAGTTAGACGTTGGCTACTCACGACAACAGCAGGAGCGCTTTCATGGAAAGGACGCTTACAGACGCTTCCCTCAACTCTAGGAAACGGAGCAGAGGAGTGCCGTCCAGAATTTGACCAGATTCTGGTTTTTGAAACACCAACGCGAGAAATTGATATTCCCGCAGCTTTAAAGCATCTAGCCACTCTACATATAACACGGTTGGCGGTCTTGGGTGGAGGTGAATTAGTCGCTTCCTTGCTGGGATTAGATTTAATTGATGAATTATGGCTAACTGTCTGTCCTTTGATTTTAGGTGGTAATACCGCACCCACACCTGTAGAAGGGAAAGGATTTTTACCCGATTTAGCTCCCAAATTGCAACTTCTAGAAGTTCATACCATTGAGCAAGAAGTGTTTTTGCACTATCGTCTGCAACGACCAGGAGATTAGATTACGCTAAATTAGGTTATTGGGGATTGGGCATGGGGCACTTGTACTGAGCCTTGTCCCTACTCCCTACTCCCTACTCGCTACTCCCCTAACATGGTGGAACAACTTAAGCCTCGCTATTGTGTCGTTTGGACGAACAAAATCGCTGAAGTACCTCAAAATGCCTGGAATGCTTTGGCAATGCCACTCAAAACGCCGTTTTTAGAATGGGAGTGGCTGAACAATCTCGAAACCTCCCAGAGTGCTACGGCTAAAACTGGTTGGTTGCCAAATCACTTGACATTGTGGCGAGATAGAACGCTGATTGCTGCTGCGCCACTTTATCTTAAAGGACATAGCTCTGGTGAATTTGTTTTTGATCACCAATGGGCAGAGTTAGCCGATCGCATCGGAGTCCAATATTACCCGAAATTGCTGGGAATGACACCATTTACTCCGGCTGAAGGCTATCGGTTCTTAATTGCCCCAGGAGAAGATGAGGATGAAATCACAGCGATGATGGTGCATGAAATTGACACTTTTTGCTCCAAAAATCGGATTTCTGGGTGTCATTTTCTTTACGTAGATCCCCAATGGCAACCGATGCTGGAAAGGCATGGCTTTACAACTTGGCTGCACCACAGCTACATCTGGGAAAATGCTGGCTTTAAAACTTTTGATGACTACTTGAAGGTGTTTAACGCCAATCAGCGCCGCAATATCAAGCGGGAACGCAAAGCTGTGGAGAAAGCAGGTTTACGATTGCAACCTCTAACTGGTGATCAAATTCTTCAGTCTTCATTCCCCTTGATGTACCAGTTCTATGCTGACACCTGCGATAAGTTTGGCTGGTGGGGTAGCAAATATCTCACACAACAGTTTTTTGAGCAGCTAAACACCAATTATCGCCATCGAGTCTTGTTTATTGCCGCATATAGCGAGCAAGATAATTCTCATCCTTTAGGAATGTCCTTTTGTTTGTTTAAAGGTGACAAACTCTATGGACGCTATTGGGGGAGTTTTCAAGAAATAGATTGCTTACATTTTGATGCCTGCTATTATGCACCAATTGAGTGGGCGATCGCTAACGGAATCCAAATTTTTGACCCTGGTGCGGGCGGGCGACACAAAAAACGGCGCGGTTTCCCCGCTATGCCCAATCACAGCCTGCACCGCTTTTACAATAATCGTTTAGGACAAATTTTACGTCCCTATATTAAGGAAGTGAATCAACTCGAACAGCAGGAAATTGAGGCAATTAATGCAGAGTTACCATTTAGCTAGATCAGCATTCATCTCACACTCTCATTCGAGTGAGTGTGGGATGAATGCGCAAGAGTCGGGAGAACTAGTAATTACCCCCTTCCCCCTACAAGATTACCTATTGAAGGCTAAAACTCTCAGTAAAAGTCAGTTTTTTTAGCGTAGACGCTTCGGCTTGCCGCAGGCTACCGCAAACGCGAGTGCGTCTCCCCCTGGGAGAAGGACGCCAACGCGAGTGCGTCTCGTAAGAGTTGGACGCAAAGAGAAGAAAGAAATGCTTAACTGAACTGTATTGCGTTTTAACGGACTATAACCTTTTCTCAGTAGTCTTTAGACTACTTTCGCTATTAGACTCAGAATTCATTCTGAGGCGGGCTAGATGCATCGGTGAGAGTTTAATGGAATCTTACTTTTGTCAATTAGAAATTATGCTTAAAATTTGGGAAAAGCAGAGGTATTAAGTTAACTCTTGTACTGAACTTATCGGTCAAGAATAAAGATGCGTATTCAGATTAAGCGTAGGCGTAGCCCAACCTAGGCATCGCCTGCTGAAAAATTGTGTTTCCAACCCCAGTTTTCAGCCATACTTTGAGTAATATTGCTTATTGACAAATGTTACTTGACCTTAGCCTATCGCGAATGGGCTAGATGAGACTCAGAATTCATTCTGAGGCGGGCTAGATGAGAATGAAATAGCCCTGCTACAAATACTGAGTTTTGCCGAAGTGCTGAAATAATCTAAATTTCATAGTACCAAATTTCTTCTTCTCGCAGCACAATTCGATGTAGGGAAAGACGAGCAATCAAGCCCTCTTGCTCAAACTGCCCAAGAATACGAGTGATAGTAACACGAGTTGAACCGAGCATTTCCGCCAAGTCTTCATGAGTTAGACGCATATCTATTAAACGTCCCTTCTCAACTTCTGAACCAAATTTTTTGGATAACCATGCCAACAGCTTGATGAGCATAGTATCCACTTTTTTGTGGCTACGGATGATCATCAATTCCTGAGCCTGTTGGATATGGGCAAGTAGAGTTTCTGTTAGTTGAGTCGAGTCCTCTAGAGCTAAGACTGTCGCTTCCACTTTAGTTAAGCATTCCATCTGATAAGGTTCTAATTTTGACAAAGCCTTACCAACAACATCTCCAGGGCCCCACAATCCCAGAGCGACAGTTGTACCATCTTCTAGATAGGTAAAAGTCCTGACAAAACCCCTTTCAATCTTCCAAAGACCGTTTTTATCACCCGGCATAAATGACCTACGGGCAAAAATTTCATTAGTATTATTGCTGTTTAAGCTGGATAAACTTGTGTAGAAAGACACTATAATACTGTTCTCCGATCAGTTAACAGTAGTATAATATTTATATCAGGTTCTAAGCTCGACTTTATCCAAAATTAAGAACCCGATTTTCTTTATCCGGCAAAAACCCTGGCTTTTTAGCAAATACTTTTTCCACGTCACAGATAATCCAATACGGTTCGGATAAGATAATTTGTCTATCGATAACTCTTGTAGAGACGTTGCAATGCAACGTCTCTACACTCCATAACACCTCACCAATAACCTTAATTGAACCGTATTGACAGATGATCGACCAATGATCAATGAAGCTAAAACACTATTCCTTCGACGACCTCAACAAATAGCGAGATATTTTGAGCAAATTTACCACATTAGCTGTTATTTTGGATTTCGTCTAACTTAGCACGCACTGCCTGGATATCCTGCCACATCAACCATTTAGGCGCACCTTGTTCCTTAGAGGGGTTACGCAACAAGTAGGAAGGATGAAAAATTGGCATACATAAACGCCCTTGCCACTCCAACCACTGTCCGCGAATTTTCGTAATTGCTCGCTTATCACCAGTGATCCCTTTGACAGCAGTTGCACCTGTTAATAGAATTATTTTGGGGTCAACTAGGCGAATTTGTTCTAATAAATAGGGCAGACAAGCCGCGACTTCTACAGGAGTGGGAACTCTATTATCTGGTGGGCGGCATTTATTGATATTGGCAATATATACATCATGCTCAGTAGTCAGATTCACAGATGCCAAAATTTTCTCCAACAGTTGCCCTGATCTGCCCACAAATGGTAAACCCGTTTCGTCTTCATTTTGACCAGGCGCTTCCCCTATAACCATAATTGGTGCTTTGAGATTACCGCGTCCGACAACAGCATGAGTACGAGTGTCACCTAATGGACAACGGTGGCAGCGATCGCAATGCTGTGTCAACTCCGTTATGCTGGAATAAGTTCCCGGAGCGATCAGAATTTTCGCGTCTGTAGGAATCAGTTCTCGTTGGTTAAAAGTTGAGTCGTCGAAGAGGCTGAGTTGGGTTTCGCTGCTCATGAAAATCAAGATTTTGGCATCAGCGCCAGCTGTCATATCTGAATAAATAGACTTTTGGTGAATACTGATTATTTATACAAATCTTATTGTATCAGTTAATTTGAGACAAAATTCAGTCATGATAAAAGCAGTGCCGTTCTAAGATGCTGGGGGAAACCATGTCACATACCCCACTTTTCGTCGATCGCACCCATGCGGGTGAGTTATTGGCGCGAGTGATCCATGATGTTTTGACTCAGCAAACTATTGATTCTGGGGTAAAGCCTGTACCAATTGTTTATGCTTTGCCAAGAGGTGGTATACCAGTAGCAGCACCAATAGCACGTCTTTTGGGTTGTCCGTTGACAATCGTCGTTGCGAAAAAGATTAGCCATCCAGAAAACCCAGAGTTAGCAATTGGTGCAGTCACTGCTTCGGGAAATGTTCTTTGGGCTGATGATCAAAAGCTATTTCGCCCTCAACATGATGCACGGTGGCGGGAAGTAGCTTTAAATAAAGCGATAAACCTTGCTCAGTCTCTTGAGGCTCAATTAATTTCTGCTTGTCCACAGATCAATGTACAGGGAGCCACGCTCATTTTAGTTGATGATGGCATTGCTACAGGTATGACAATAGCGGTAGCGACAAATGCCATGAAAGCCCTTTCTCCAGAAGCAGTTTGGCTATGTACTCCAGTAGCGCCACAAAAATTGCTACCCTGGTTAGAACAGTGGGGCGATCGCACAATTATCTTGGAAACACCCGAACCCTTCTGGAGTGTGAGTAATTTTTACCGCGAATTTCCCCAAGTAGATACATTAGAAGTTCTCGTATATCTCCAGCAACAAAACACAATGGGCAAAATTGACGTCTGCGAGTAATTTGGAATTTGGAATTTAGAACTAAGTAAGTCGGCGTGAATAAATCAAAGTACATTATGTAAAAAATACTGGAATTAGTCCTCTCTACGACAATACACTTGGGTTAAGCATTTCCTCCTTCTCTCTTCTCTCCGTGTTCTCTGCGCCTCTGTGGTTCGTAAAAAAAGAGTTTCAGCCCTTTTGTGAACCGTATTGCTCTCTGCGAGATGCACTCGCGTTCACTACAAACTGTGACTTAAAGGAATTGTTTGCCGCAACGGCAAGCAATTCCTTTAATTAGACTCCAGCTTCTTGATACTTGAAACAGCAGACTGGTAGTTTAGGAGATAAAAACTGGAGTTTATATGCAATGCCGT
>NZ_JAIVFV010000045.1 GCF_020829445.1 Nostoc sp. CHAB 5836 | reverse complement strand
CGTATTCCAACGAATGACTGAACAAATAAAGGCTCGTGAGGAAAAATTAAAACAGCAGGTTGAACAACTCAGAATTGAGATCGAGATCAACCAACGTCTCAACGCTGAAAATAGCTCCATGGCAGCAGGTATCTGAGATTACCAAAACCGATTCTTTCCAGCAATTGAAACAGAAAGTCAAACAGCTTAGAAAGTAGGGCTGTTTGATTAGACCTCTTGCACGAACCAAGAAAACAGAGCAAGTTTATTTCCACGCATTTTGTGGTTTACTGTTCATTGGGGTGTGACAGTTCTGGGTGCGGAAGGTAGGTTGCAATAGTGCTTCACTAATGCGATTTATATTGCGAATACAAAGCTTTCAGAATGTGGGTAAAATAGTACTTCTCTACTATGAAATGGCGATTGCATTGTGCCAGTTGCGTAAGTCCTGTATTTTTTGTAAGTCCCTTACGCCAAGCTGTACTAGCAATTTGGGTTAATACTTTCGCAACAACATAGCCTCTCAATATCGGCCCCTATTAACCTGATTTTAGCCAATATTTTCATACTTACTAGGCTACTTCAGTCTACAAATACCTGATTTTTCCCTATTGCACTATTCAGAAATTAATAGGAACCTAAATTACATAAATAACACGATGTGGGACTTAATATTCTGTAACAAGTTTGTCAAACTTTTATAGGCTCACGATTATGGCGATTACAGCTATTTTCAGGTAAATAGACCACGCGGTGGGGGCACAGCACTGCTGTGCCCCTACGACAGATGTGGTTCAAATACATGATTTCTGCTGTAAGCCAGAAACAATATGAGCTAAAATCTTGCGATTGAGACGACTGGTAAGATGCCACATATCTCTAGTGGTCTGTCAAATTCATTTTAACGGTTAAAGAGACGCGATAAATCGCCGTCTCTACAGGAAATTTATCCATCAATTATTTATTGACAGAGTACTAGTGGTCTGTCCCATAAGTTATGAAGGGTTCGTAGTGAGCGCTTTCTTCGTCAAATCAAGGACTAAAGTCCTTACTACGAACTTTTATAACCCTTTAGAATTAATGGGACAGACTACTAGCAGGAATCTTCTCTATATGAAATCTATCAACAAGTTGACTAATAACTGTTTCAATTTGGTGACGAAAACGTTGCATTAACCGAACTAAAGATTGGTGACGATCAAACACGGAGACCTATGGCTAAAATTGTATCTGTTCACTCGTTTCGGGGTGGAACTGGCAAATCAAATACAACTAGCAACTTAGCTACAACGATTGCCCTAGCAGGCAATCGAGTGGGTATTGTTGATACTGACATTCAGTCACCAGGGGTGCATGCCCTTTTTGGCTTGGATGAGGAAAAGATAGACTACGCCCTGAATGACTACTTGTGGGGTAACTGCGCGATCAAGGAGGCTGCTTACGATGTCAGCCAAATTCTACAGGTAGAACAAGGTCAAGCAGCTGCACCCAACAGCGCTCTTTACCTAGTTCCTTCCAGCATTAAGGCGACTGAAATCGCCCAAATCTTAAATGAAGGGTATGACGTTGAGCTACTCAATGATGGCTTCCAGGATCTGATCCATAGCTTGAAGCTGGACTACCTATTCATTGACACTCATCCCGGCATCAATGAAGAGACTCTCCTCTCAATTGCTATGTCTGAGATACTGGTGCTAATCCTGCGTCCAGATACTCAAGATTACCAGGGTACGGCTGTGGCTATTGACATCGCTCGTGAACTTGAGGTTCCTAATATGCTGTTAGTGGTTAATAAAGTCCTAACGAAATTTGATTTTGAAGCTCTACGGCAAAAAATACAAAAAGCCTACAACGTACCAGTTGCTGGTGTCTTCCCCCTGTGCGAAGAGATGGTTGAACTCGCTAGTAGCGATATTTTTTGCCTGCGATACCCAAACCATCCTTGGACTCAAGAGATCAATAAGGTTGCGGGGCAAATTCTCAGCTAAAGCACAAAGCACAAGTGTTATGCATCTGTTAATTTCTCAAGCCTTTAATAAAGAGGATAAATGCGTTTAATTAATGGGACAGACCACTAGTGGTCTGTCCCATTAATTTTGACGGTTAAAGAGACGCGATAAATCGCCGTCTCTACAGGAAATTTATCCATCAATTATTTATCGTAAATAAAAGGGTTTAAGACCCCAACCATTACACGTAGCGCGGAGTCGGAGCCACTCCGCCTCCGGTCAGTTTCAGTCGGGGTTTAAATCCCCGTCGGAAAATGTCTTTAATTACGAATTACGAATTACGAATTACGAATTATTTAATGACAGACTACTAGTTAGGAGTGCGAAACTCTAAACCCTTACGGCAATTAAGGCAACAGAAGTGCAGAGGAGCACAGGAGCTGGGCTTTTGGGCTTTCTGCATAGATTCGGGAATTAAAACTAATTAGCCGGACTTGATATCAGACATGACTTTGAGGAATTAAATATTCACGGTTATAGTAATGACAATCATTATGAGGGGGAAGTTAGAGGCAGCCGACGGCTACCAGATTTGATAATATTGACGCAAGAATTATTAGAAGCGATCGCAAGCGAACGAGCTACAATAACTCCAGATATGCTCATAACTAACACGTTTCATAACCCTTATATAGCAAGGCTTTGAGCCAAACAAAAAAATGTATTTGTTTCATTCGTTGCTAGCGGCGAAAAACGCGGCTAATCGGGCGCTCACAATTGAATCAACCTGGAGTCACTAAAGCTGAGGCACTTCGTTAAGCTCAGTTGCTCCTGTTGCGATCGCCAAATTATCGTTATCCTTACTACTGGGCACCATTTGTTTTAGTAGGTAATTGGTTGTAGCCCTGGGTTGTAGCCCAATACGCTTGGGTTAAGGCTAAAACTCTTTGTCAAAGTCAACTTTTTTAACGAACCGCAGAGGCGCAGAGGAAACAGAGAGAAGAGAAAAAATGCTTAACCCAACCGTATTGGGTTCTAGCCAGCAATTAGTATACTATTTTTTCGGAATTGAGCATTAGTAATGAGTATCACTTAATTAAAGATAGACTTACCAAAAGATAACCCATGTTAAATAATCAGCAGTTGATTGGTCTAATGACGATCGGGTTGTTTGTGATGGGGATGCAACCAACAATTGCTCAATCAACTGCAAATATTCCAACGCCGACTAACCTCTCAAAACTCCAACGGATAATATTCAAACCACCATCAAATGAGGGTAAGCCAAAATCTACATCATCAGCAGGGTCTCGTAGTAATTGGCAATGTCCTCAAGATGCAACATCAACGGCCACTTCATCTAACCAGACCCCGATGATGTCCCTTGTCCCCCCTGACAGCAACTATGGGTTGACTACAGCAGAACATCCAACATTTTTAGTCTATCTGCCGCAAACATCTGCCAAGCAACTAGTCTTAAGCTTGATCACAGAAAACAATCAGCTTTATTCCCAAACCTTCATTCCCATTAAAGGTGAACCTGGTATTATTAGCATCAAGTCAGCAGATAGCTCACTCCCTCTGGAAGTAGGCAAAAATTATCAGTGGGCTTTAGTGTTGATCTGTGGGGAAAAACCTAGCCCTAACGATCCAGTAATCACCTCGTGGGTACGCCGTGTGCCTTTACCCCAACTCCAGAGTCAACAAAGGACAACTTTAGAACAGGCAGATATTTACAGTGAACAAGGGATTTGGTACAATGCCGTCACTATCTTAGCTCAAATCAGAAATGCTCAACCTAATAATCAACTCATAGCAAATATCTGGACTGACTTTCTTAAATCTGTAGGGCTAGAAGCGATCGCTACTCAACCGCTTCGATTGTAGAAGTAGACATCCCCAGAAATTAAATGTGCGTCACCCAGAATCCTTGTAGAGACGTAGCACTGCTACGTCTCTACATTTTTTTCACTCCTATGTCTAGTGGCTAACTGTTTTTCTCGTAACTGCTGATCAATAAAAGCCTGATTATCCTGGCTTTCTGACTGCTTAAGGTATTCAATAGCAATTGCTCCAGCAAGGGGATGGTCTTGGCACATTTCTAAAAGCAGTGCCAAAGTATGATGGAATTGAAGTCTTTCGAGTTGCTTGTGAGTAACCAACTCGAAGGCGACTGCTGACCCCAAAAGCACTAGCAGTGAGGGAATGATCGGTAACCACCAGCCCAAGCAAAAGGCTAAAAAGCCAATCCCCAAAAGCCCAGCACCAGTAAGGATTATACTGGCAGCGATCGCCATTGAATACCTCAACTGTCGGCTTACTAATGCTCCTAATCCCGCCCAAACTAAAATCCACAGCCATTCTATGGGTTTTTGCCAAACCCGAAGCAAAGGTCTGCCATCAACAACAGCACTAATTATTTGACTGATTATATTGGCATGAATAGTGACCCCAGTCATCGGCTGCGAAGAATTAAATAGACCACGGTTATAGGGCGTATAAAATACATCTTTAATGCTGGCAGCAGTAGTGCCAATCAAAACTAGGCGATCGCGTAAACTATCAGGGGGAATGCGCTTTTCCAAGATATCCCTGAAAGAGAAAGTAGCAAAATTTTCCTGATTCCCTCTAAAGTTCAGCAAAATCTGATAACCTCCAGAATCTGCACGGACATAGCCTCCATCATTGCCCGCAAACCTTTCAAACACTGCTTTCCCCCAACGCAACCTTTGATGTTGGCGATCGCTGTCAACCAATTCTATGGTTATTCCTTCGGACTCTAAATAGTGCTGCGCCAGTTTCATTGCCAAACTGTAGCGTGTTTCATTTTGCGACAGGATTAATAATAATGCACGACGCACCTTGCCATCTGCATCCACCACCTGATCGGCAAAGCCGACTCTTTCCGGGTTGAGACTGGGAGGAGGCGCAATAATGGGATTTACAACTTTTTCAATTCCATATAAGCTAGGAGTTGATTGGAAGATGTTAACTAAGTCCTGATGCCCAGGTTCTACAGGCAAATCTCGATAAATATCTAAACCAATAGCTCTAGGTTTTTGGGCTTTAATATTGGCAATTGCCTTAGCTAAAATTTGATCAGGAATAGGCCACTTTCCTACCTTTTTTATATCTTCTTCATCAATAGTAACAATCGCTATCCGCTTCTCTGGTGACTCTAGCCACAGCCGCCAGCCAAAAAACTGGTCAAGCAGATTCCACTCGCCACCCTCTAAGAGTCCACCAAAGCGCAGCAGCAAAATAGGTGCAGTCACACATATCGCAATCCGTGGGATCCAAAATAAGCCAATTCGCCGTTGCGAAACTTCTGGCTTGGCTTTTTGTCTAGCTTGTGCCAAAAGTTTATTAGCTTGTGCTAGTACTTGCAGTGACATTTGGGCTTGGCGTTTGGCTAATTCCTGACTAGCGGCTAAAAATTGATAATCTAAATCGCCAAGACTTTTACCTAATGCCCAAGCTAAGGTATCCTGTAAAACTTGTCCTCGCAATAGATAAGATTCATCTTGGCAACCTGATGCTGACCAGGCTGCGATCGCTTCTGCATAGGGTCGCAACTCTGCTAATTTACGCTCAACCCAACTGTGGTTGAATACAGCTTCGTAAATGCGATTATATACCTTCAGCTTGCCTTGTTCCTCAACTACTAACCCTGAAAGTCGTAATTCGATTTGTTCAGGAGTACCATCAGCAGAAATTTCTCCAAGACGTAAAATTTGCTGGTATAACTCTAATAATCTACCTGTACGTTTTTCATTTCTGTACAAGATGCGATCGCCAATCGTCCTCAAATGCTCAGGTTCATCTTGAGATTTCCAATTCTCAACAATATGCGACCTTACTACTTGCTCAACCGATGAAAATCTTTGAGCATTTGACTCCAAAACTATAAATTGACACAGCTTTTGCGTCAGAAACGGTTGCCCACCTGTCCATTCTAATATGTGCATGAGAACTTCTTCGGGGTTACTCACTCTCTGGTTCAAACCATCCATTAATGGTTGTACTTCATCAGGCTGAAATCCTTGCAATTCAATCGCCTTGCCAATATTGAATGGTGTCTGGGTCTTATCTTGAATCAGTTCGTTAGGATTTGCAACCCCCAATAGTGCAAAAGTCAAACGCCTATATTCATAATTAACTTCGCGTTGCTCAAAGAAGAATCTAATTAAAGCAAAAAAATCATCTAATGAGAAATTCTGACTCAAAACGCGATCAATTTCATCAATGAAAATAACTATATTTTCTTTGACTTCTACTAACAGTACTTCTTCAATAAACTTGCTCAAACACTGCACTGGTGAAAGCAAATCTCGCCGCTCACGCCACCAACTCCGCCATTGAATTTTGGAGTGCAGTTGACAACTACTCACCAAAGATTGGACAATCCCTGCATACCACTTTTCTGGAGTTACATCCTGTGTTCCCATTCCTGTCAAGTCAATAAACGCACAGATTATTCCTTCTGCTTGTAGCCTTTGCATCATCTGCACTCGCAAGCTGGACTTACCCATCTGCCGCGAGTTCAGCACATAACAAAACTGACCCAACTTTAAGCGCTCATAAAATTCTGTATCAGCATATCGTTTCACATAGCTAGGAGCGCTACTCTCAAGACTTCCTCCTATTTGATATTCAAAGTTTGACTTCGCTCCTGTCATCAAGGCTGTCCTTTACATTTTCCAACATATTTGGTTTTAATTTTATATACAGTCATATCAATAATTTATGCCTCTCTCCTTAAAGAATAGAGGAATGGAAGTGAGGTCAAAATTGTATTTCACGCTTACCGATAACCGCTATATTCTCTAACACTCCTAGACAAGAATTATAGTATTTTCATTCATTAACTGACTTTACCTGACTTTTACCTATTTTTTATTTTTGAGTATTCCTAATTAATTAATAAACATCTGACTTTATCCTCTTGTATGATTCACAACATAGCATAAAGATACTGGTAT
This sequence comes from Nostoc sp. CHAB 5836, assembly GCF_020829445.1. Classification (GTDB taxonomy): domain Bacteria; phylum Cyanobacteriota; class Cyanobacteriia; order Cyanobacteriales; family Nostocaceae; genus Nostoc. Next base: position 36,949 of record NZ_JAIVFV010000045.1, on the reverse strand, counting down.
GGGTTGAAGAGAACTTACGCGTACCATTAACTACTACCAAAGGAGTATAAAATGTCTTTTCCAAGCTTAAAAAAATTTCTTTTATTTGCTTTTTGTATAAATACTAACATTGTATTACATGACTCCATGTCTCCTGAAAATCGTTTTTCAGAAGAGAATAAGTACGCATCTATTGGTGCATCTCACGTAGTGCAATGATCATAAGTTTTTTAATCGAGCATTGTTATCACCATGTACGGAACAAAAAAGTTAGCTCTCAACAAGTTTAGCCTTTTGCAAAAATGGACTAATTTTGGTAAATTTCCCCGCCAAGTTGCTGATGTCAACGGTGATGGACGAACTGATATTGTTGGTTTTGGCTGTGATGCTGTTTATGTATCTTTGGGTAAAAATAATGGAACTTTTAGTCATGCTTTTATAGCCAGAAAGGATAATTTTACTGCCAAGAAAGGAGGATGGACTAGCTTTAACAAATATCCCCGTCAACTCGCTGATGTCAATGGTGATGGTCGCGCAGATATTGTCGGTTTTGCAACTAATGCTGTTTATGTATCTTTAGGTCAAAGCAATGGAACTTTTGGTCAAGCTTTTACAGGCATAAATGATAATTTTACTGTTAATAAAGGACGATGGACTAGCTTTGACAAATATCCGCGTCAACTGGCCGATGTCAATGGTGATGGTCGTGCAGATATTGTTGGCTTTGGATATGATAATGTCTCTGTCTCTCTTGGTCAAAGCAATGGAACTTTTGGCTCGACATCTGTAGCGAAAAATGATGATTTTACTGTTAATAAAGGAGGATGGACTAGCTTTGACAAGTATCCGCGTCAACTCGCTGATGTGAATGGTGATGGTCGTGCAGACATTGTTGGCTTTGGATATGATAATGTCTCTGTCGCTCTTGGTCAAAGCAATGGAACTTTTGGCTCGACATCTGTAGCGAAAAATGATGATTTTACTGTTAATAAAGGAGGATGGAATAGTTTTGACAAGTATCCGCGTCAACTCGCTGATGTGAATGGTGATGGTCGTGCAGACATTGTTGGCTTTGGATATGATAATGTTTCTGTCGCTCTTGGTCAAAGCAATGGAACTTTTGGCTCGACATCTGTAGCGAAAAATGATGATTTTACTGTTAATAAAGGAGGATGGAATAGTTTTGACCAAAAGCCACGCCAGCTTGGTGATGTGAATGGTGATGGCAAAGCTGATATTATTGGTTTTGCTCAAGATGGAACTTATGTAGCTTTAGCTAATAATCAGACAACATCACCTCCAATGAATAATCAGTATATTGTAGCTGGTTACTTACCTTCCTGGGGTATTAGTAGTACCACTAATCCTGCAACTATTCCGGTTAATAAGCTGACACATTTGTTCTATGCCTTTGCAGATGTCGATACACAAGGTAACGTTAAACTGAGTGAAGATGGTCAGGATGGTGACATCAATGTACTAAAATCTCTCCAAGCTCAAAATCCCAAGCTCAAAATCCTTGTTTCTATCGGTGGTGCAGGAGAAAATGATTTTTCCTCAGCAGCTTCTACAGCACAATCTAGGATATTCTTCGCCCAGTCTGCCATCAATTTTATGAAAAGTAATGGTTTCGATGGCATCGATATTAATTGGGAATTTCCTAAGAAAGAGGAGAATAGTAATTACACTCAATTGCTCGGTGAGCTACGTCAACAACTCAATAACGCATCTACTACAGATGGAAAAAAATATCTCTTGACTACCGCCCTTTCTGCTTCTCCCTATCAATTGTCTCCATCAGATTACGCTGATGCTCCTTACGATTTAAACTCAACTGTTTTGAAAACGACTTCTGAATATGTTGACTTTATCAACGTAATGACCTATGACTACCACGGTAGTTGGGAAAACACAACCAATCATCAAGCTCCTTTGTATAAAAGTAGCAGCGATCAATCATATAACAGCGACAAACTCAACGCTGACTGGTCAGTTAAAAAGTATTTGAGTGCTGGTGTTGAAGCTAAGGATATTGTCTTAGGAGTTCCTCTTTATAGTCCCACTTGGACGGGAGTGAAACCTGGTTCTAACAATGATGGATTGTTTCAGAGTGCTACCCCAGTTAATGATCCACTTTTGTATAGAGATCTCCATGATCAAGTTGGGACAAATGGATATAAATATTACTGGGATGATAGTGCCAAAGTTCCCTATATTTATAATTCTGAAAAACAAGAGTTTAGTACCTACGAAGATAAACAATCAGTCCTCGGAAAAGTTAATTATGTTGAAGAACAAGGTCTAGGTGGAGTATTTTTCTGGCAACTATTGGGCGACTTGCCAATTACTCATTCTGATTCATTAGTTAATGTTGCTGCTGCTAATTTGTTGTAGAATTTCTTATGAACCCAAGTTGCGGGTTAGGGACTTTCAATAAATGAAAGGGAACTCTTAAAATAATTCGTAATTCGTAATTCGTAAATTTTGTTTTGTAATGGGGATTTAAACCCCGATACAAAACTTATCGGTTACAGAACCGGGGGACTTAAACCCGCGGAACTTGTTAACAGGGAAATAAGCCACCCACTAGGGGTAGGGTTTCAAACTCGAAGATCCCCCCTAACCCAATACGGTTCACAAAAGGGCTGAAACTCTTTTTTTTTTACGAACCACAGAGGCGCAGAGAACACAGAGAGAAGAGAGAAAGAGAAGGAGGAAATGCTTAACCGAAGTGTATTGCCCCCTTCCCGCATCGGGAAGGGGGTTAGGTTTTTGGTAGACTTTTCCACATAACGTGAAAAGTCAGGTATGTTAATAAAGTCCACTATGTTCGAGATGTTATATCATGTCCGCTTACACACCCATAATAAAACTCACGCAAAGACGCTAAGGCGCAAAGGCTCTAAGATTATTTTATTATGGTTACACTCCCGGACATGATATTACTCAACAAGGAGAGGATCCATCTAGAATGTTTAAACCTCAATTCCAAAGCCTGAAACACTTGCCGCATATATAATTTAGCTTTTTCTGTCTAGCTCTAACCCTCTAATTTTGGCAAAGGTATTGTTGAACTAGAAGATTTAATGCTGAAATTTGCATAAAACATGAGTCAACCTCTGAATATTAATCAAATCATAAATTCCTGATCTCATTCTTAGAGCGTTGCTGCGATACATGGGTTTTATCATGGAGATCTACTAATTTGTCAACTTTAAATTGATGAGTAAGCAAGTTCCTAGTTAGGACTTTAGTCCTTATTTGTTAAGCACGTTTTGCGCTTACTACAAACCTTCAAAATTAGCTTGGCAAAGTACTACTTAACTAACGATGAAATCCCGATTTTTATGTAAACCACAAGCACAGTCTATTGTCATAAGTTTGCTAAGTTTCAGCTTGATGGTTGCTATTGAATTAAATCTGAAAGCCGAGTGGAGTTTTTCAAAGTGGATCAAAATAATTCTTTGGGAAAAAAAATAACTTATATGGACGCTCAAAGTCAAGAGCAATTGCATAGTCAACTGCAACGAGTTCCAATTGCCATTATAGGTATGTCTGCTTTATTTCCCAAAGCTAAAAACTTGCAGGAATATTGGGATAACATTATTGGCAAAGTCGATTGTATTACTGATATTCCTACTTCTCGCTGGAATATAGACGACTACTACGACCCAGATCCCACATCTCCTGATAAAACCTACTGTAAGCGGGGTGGATTCATCCCAGACATGGATTTTAATCCTCTGGAGTTTGGGCTGCCTCCAAATATTTTGGAAGTAACTGATATTGCCCAGTTATTATCATTAGTTGTGGCGAAAGCTGCGATGGAAGATGCCGGTTACGGGGAGTCGAAAAACTTTAGTAGCGATATCCACGATCAGCTTCGCCAACGCACCGGCGTAGTCTTGGGTGTGATTGGGGGATGTATGCAATTAATCGTCCCTTTGACTACTCGATTGCAATATCCTGTTTGGGAAAAAGTTCTCAAAAGCAGTGGAATGTCCGATCAAGATACCCAGAAAGTCATCGAGAAAATGAAGCTGGCTTATGTAGGTTGGGAAGAAAATTCCTTTCCAGGTTGGCTCGCCAATGTAGTTTCTGGACGGATTGCCAACCGTCTAGATTTAGGAGGAATGAACTGCATAGTAGATGCAGCCTGTGCCAGTTCCCTAACCGCCCTGAAGATGTCCATCAGCGAGTTAACTGAGCGTCGATGTGACATGATGATCACCGGTGGGGTAGAGACTGATAACTCTATTTTCAACTATATGTGTTTTAGCAAAACACCAGCCTCATCTAAAAAAGATTATTTGAATCCTTTCGATGCCGAGTCGGATGGGATGATGGTTGGTGAAGGTATTGGGATGTTGGTGCTGAAACGCCTTGAAGATGCAGAGCGAGACGGCGATCGCATTTATGCAGTCATCAAAGGTATGGGTACTGGTAGTGATGGGAAATATAAAAGCATCTACGCCCCTCGTCCAGAAGGGCAAACCAGGACATTACAACGTGCATATGAAGATGCAGGTTTTTCTCCCACGAGTATTGGCCTGATCGAAGCGCATGGTACGGGAACCCCAGTTGGTGACTTATGCGAGTTTACAGCCTTAAATAAAATTTTCAGTGAGAACAACCTTCAAAAAGAGCATATTGCACTAGGGAGTGTCAAATCTCAGATTGGACATACTAAAGCTGCTGCGGGTTCTGCGAGTCTGATTAAAGCGGCGCTGGCTCTCTATCATAAAGTACTACCGCCCACTATTAACATTACTAATCCGAATCCTAAGTTTGGAATCGAAAACTCTCCATTTTACCTAAATACAGAGGTTAGACCCTGGTTCCAACTAGATGCAGACACACCCAGACGAGCCGGAGTGAGTTCATTTGGTTTTGGTGGCACCAATTATCATGTAGTCCTAGAAGAATATAACAGCGAACAAAACTTTGCTCATCGTTTGCACAACGCTCCCCAGTCAGTTCTACTTTGGGCTGATACTCCAGAGCAGTTGTTGGCTAAATGTGAGGATGCAAAGTCACAGTTAGAATCCGCCACTGACAATCAATACTATCAAGAACTAATTAACCTCTGTAAGTTTTCAGATATCCCTTTGGCGACAGCAAGAGTGGGGTTTGTAGCTTTATCCCAACTAGAAGCTAGTGAATTACTACAGATTGCGATTAAGCAGCTCCAAAAACAACCGCAAGCAGAAACTTGGGAACATCCTCGTGGGGTCTACTACCGCAAGGTAGGTATGTCTCTGGAAGGTAAAGTGGTGGCTATGTTTCCAGGACAAGGGTCTCAATATTTAAATATGGGTAGTAAATTAGCCATTAACTTCCCTGCTCTGCGCCAAGCCTACAAATCTCTGGATGACCTCTTTGTTCAAAATGGTTTACAACCAGTTTCTCAAGTTGTTTTCCCTCACCCGACATTTGACAGTAATCAAAAAGCTAGCCAGATTGAAGCTTTGCAACGGACTGAAAATGCTCAACCTGCGATCGGCGCTTTTAGTGTGGGTTTATATAAAATCCTCCAACAGGCCGGATTCAAAGCAGATTTTGTCATGGGGCATAGCTTTGGAGAATTAACGGCTCTCTGGGCTGCTGGGGTTTTGAGTGATCCAGATTACTTCTACCTAGTTAAAGCTAGAGGTCAAGCAATGAGTACCCCAAAAAATGATCCTGATTGTGATGCTGGAAGTATGCTGGCTGTAAATGGAGAGATTCGGCAAATTCCAGAAATAATCAAGGGTTTATCTCATCTTAATGTTGCCAACTTCAATTCTCCAAATCAGGTTGTGCTATCAGGGGCAAAGCCAGAAATTACTACTATCCAACAAATTCTGAGCAAACGCGGTTATTCTGTGACTCCACTACCCGTATCAGCCGCATTTCACACCCGTTTCGTCAGTCATGCTTGCCAACCCTTTGCCGAAGCCATTCAGGCCATCGCCTTCCACAGCCCAAAAATTCCCGTCTATTCCAATACCAGTGGCAAAGCTTACTCAACCGAGCCTGAGAGCATTCAAAAAACCCTTCAAGGGCATCTTCTTCAGTCAGTACTGTTTGAACAAGAAATAGAGAATCTCTATGCTGCTGGTGGTTATTGCTTCGTGGAAATTGGCCCCAGACAAATCCTTACCAATTTTGTGAAAGCTACCCTTGGCGATCGCCCTCATCTAGCGATCGCCCTAAATCCCAGTCGGGAAAAAGATAGCGATCTCCAAATGCGGCAGGCAGTTATACAACTACGTGTAGCTGGTTTATTTTTACAAAATCTTGATCCTTATCAGTTTGAGCCTCTATCTTCTGAAGTTGCAAAAAATAATCGGCTGAATATAACTCTTAAGGGTTGTAACTATGTCAGTGAGAAAACAAAAGCTGCTTTTGAAAAAGCTTTGCAAGATGGTCACAAGATACAGCCAGAGATAGTCAATCAACCGGAAACAGCTACTAAATTAGTTTCACCGACAGCCACAACTGGCAACACAAATGTAAATTTTCTAGAACCTCCAAATGTTCCCATCAATGTTACGCTACCAGAACCAATTGCCAACGCAGATGTTTCTTTCCTAGAACCTATAACTGTTAATACAGATGTGACTCCAACCGAATTTATGTCTGTGCCATCTGCACATAGTTTAATAGACACTGCTAATACTTCAGATTTGTCCTTTATTATTCCTTACATTGAGTCCAAAGAGATGATGCAACCTATTTCCCAATCCGCTCATAATACCTTTCCTGTTGTAGGTACTTATTTAGAAAAGATTTTGCTCCAGTTTTATAACCATCAGTCAGAAATTCTGCGGGTGCATGATCAATATCTCAAGAGTCAAGCACAATCCTCTCAATGCTTTTTCCAACTGATGCAGGAACAATATCGTGTGCTATTAGGAAGTACTAATACCAACCATCAGTGCATGAGTTCAACTGCTGAAAAGACATTAACTGCTGAACTACAGGCTACCTCTGTTGTTACTCAAGCACCAACATTAGAAACTCAACAACAGATTCCGGCAAATACTTTGGCATTTACTACGCCAGTTGTCCAGCCAGAAATTACTTCTGTTGCTCAGACACCTATACTAGAAACTCCTGTCAATACTTTGGTATCTACCACACCAGTTACCCAAACACCAACTAATTCAGTCAATCATCTAACTACTGCATTACCCACTAGACAAGAAAATTCATCTATAGAAGCAGAGCCTAACTATAATGCTTCTATAACCGAGTCTTTGTTGAGTGTGATCAGTGATAAAACAGGTTATCCAACAGAGATGTTAGAGACGGAAATGCACTTAGAAGCAGATTTGGGAATTGACTCAATTAAAAGGGCCGAAATTATCGGTGCAATGCAGGATTTATTCCCTAATTTGCCCAAGTTGAGTCCAGAGGAATTAGGAGAACAGCGAACAATTGGCAAGATTAGTGCCTACTTGGGGACAAAGATCGCAGAGGCTAAAAAAAAATGCCTCAGCTTGGTCTGATAACCAGGAACTTCAAATAAATCACCATATTCGGCGCTGTTTGGTCAAACTCATACCTCTACCTATACCTGATTTCTGGCAATTTCCCCTACCAGAGTTTCATACTTGTCTGCTCACAGATGACGGTTCCCTCACCACCAATAGATTAGCTAAACTATTGAGTGAGGGAGGTTGGCGAGTAGTTGTTCTTAGCTTTCCTAAATCTATTGTGATGGAGCGCCCACCTCTACCGCAAGGAGTGAATCGCATCGTACTTGCGGATTTTAGTGAGCAACACCTGCAACAGCAACTGGCAATCATCTTAGAGACTTATGGTTTGATTGGAGCTTTCATCCATCTAGATCCTGAACATCAGCTATGTGATTCCAAATCTCAAAAGTCCATCCTCAAGAGTGTATTTCTTTTAGCAAAGCACTTAAAGCGATCGCTCAATCAAGTAGCACAAACAGGACGTAGTTGTTTCATAACTGTTGCTCGTCTTGATGGTGAGTTTGGACTAGGGGCAACAATTGACTTCAGCGCCACTAGTGGTGGTCTGTTCGGTCTTACAAAAACTCTCAATCTGGAGTGGGAAGGAGTGTTTTGCCGAGCAATCGACCTGAGTCCCAAATTAAATGCAGAAGCTTCAGCAAACTTGATCATGGCTGAACTGCACGATCCTAATTCCCTAATTTTGGAAGTTGCATATAACTCCCAGCGAAGAGTAACTCTAGCATCCGAAACAGCATCTATTCCTTAGTACAGATGCAGCATAAAATCGTGGCGAATTGAGGGTTGAAATTTAAACGCATAGGCGCCTCGCCTTCCCGCAGGGTAGGAGCGCAAAGGGAAGCGCATAGGCGCTTCGCCTTCCCGCAGGGTAGGTTCGCAGAGAATTCGCTACGAATTTATGAAATATTGTACTTAGATCGGTTTTGATTAAAAGCTGGGTTTCTTGAAGGTTATACATAACACATAACAAAGGTTAAACCACAAAAACCGACTTTTTTAAACTCATTTTAATCCCTGTGTTGGCGCACTAAAAATAAGTAAAATGAACAAAAACACCAAAATTGATTCATCATCCGTTATTCTTGTTAGCGGTGGAGGAAAAGGGGTTACAGCACAATGCACTATCAAATTAGCAAAGCAATATCAGTGTAAATTTATCTTGCTTGGTCGTTCTCAACTTGCTAAAACTGAACCACAATGGGCTAAAGACTGTTATCATGAAGCTGAAATAAAAAAGCGGATTATGCAGGATTTAATTGCCCAAGGCGATAAACCTACACCTGTAAAAGTCCAAAAAGCATTTAATTATTTATCAGCCCAGCGAGAAATTACCACAACACTCTCCACGATTCAGCAAGCTGGAGGACAAGCAGAATACCTCAGTGTAGATATTACCAATTGTTCTGCTTTACAGGCAGGGTTAGCACCAATTGTTCAGCGACTAGGGCAAATTACAGGAATTATTCATGGGGCTGGTAACTTAGCAGATAAGCTAATTGAAAACAAAACAGAGCAGGATTTTGAAACTGTTTATACTGCTAAAGTTGAAGGTTTAGAAAGCTTAATTAACTCTGTAGAACCCAATGAATTAAATTTTATCGTCCTCTTTTCCTCCTTTGTGGCTTTTTATGGTAATCCAGGTCAATCGGATTATGCACTAGCCAACGAAATACTCAATAAAACAGCCTATTTACTCCAACGTAAATATCCTTTTTGTCGCGTAGTTTCTATCGGTTGGGGCCCTTGGGATGGCGGTATGGTTACACCACAATTAAAGAAGTTCTTCGAGCAGTTAAATATGGAACTAATCCCGATGGAAGTTGGGAGCCAGATGTTAGTTAATGAACTGAAGTCTTCTAATCATGGAACTGCACAAACTTTGGTAATCAGCAGCCCAATTGTAGCCCGAAAAAAACAGCTAAATTCTGAATTACAGTCATTTCGTATTCGCCGTCAATTAACATTAGCAGCCAACCCATTTGTCTACGACCACGTAATTGGCGGTAATCCAGTATTGCCAGCGATGTGCAGCATAGCATGGATTGCCAATACTTGTGAGCAACTTTATCCAGCTTACAAATTTTTTAATTGTAACAGTTACAAAGTTCTTAAGGGAATTATTTTCGATGCAACTATTGCAAAAGAATATTTTTTGGATTTAAAGGAAATTAATAAATCTGATTCTGGAGAAATGAATTTTGAAGCGTTGCTGTGGAGCGAAAGTAACAAAGGTATACCTCATTATCATTACAGTACTCAAATAAAGCTGGTACAAGAAATTCTTCCAGTGATTACTTATAAAGCATTTAGTAAAAATCAAGACCCAGAGGTATTCAGTCTTTTACCTTATGAAAATGGAATATTATTTCACAGACCACTTTTTCAGGGTTTGAAACGGATTCTGAATATTACTCCGGAGAAACTGACTGCTCAATGTTTGTTAGACAAAATTGAAAGAGAAAAACAAGGACAATTTACCTTACAAACATTCAATCCCTACACAGCTGATATTTTATTTCAGTGCCTATTAGTTTGGGTTAGACACTTTTATGATTTAGCCAGCTTACCCTTGCAGGTACAAAATCTCAAACAGTTCAGACCGATTCCATTTGAGCAAGAATTTTATGTTTCTGTAGAAGTTTACTCAAAAAGTGAAAGTAATGTGTATGCTAGTGCCACAGCACACGATGCTCAAGGGCAAATATACATCCAGATTTCCCAAATGCAAGTTACCACAAGTGAGCGGCTTAACCTTCTTTTCTTAAACAATTCTTGCTTAGAAATAGAGAACTCAACAGTTGTTATTTAATAACATTTAGTTATATAAGGAAATACAAATGACAGGAAAACTGGCAATTGTAGGCATGGATGCTTTTTTTGGTACAAGCTATGGATTGGATAACTTTGAGCGTAGTATTTACGAAGCAACTCAACATTTCATTCCTATTCCTTCTACAAGATATCAAGGCACACAGGAAAATCAACCAACATTGGAAGGACAGGATTCTCAAAATGATCAAGTATCGCTGGGAGCTTACATTCAAGATTTTGAAATCGATGCCTTTCATTTCAAAATTCCACCCAATGACTTAGATAAATATGACCCTGAGCAGTTATTAATGCTGAAGGTTATTGATAATGCTCTGAGGAATGCAAATTTAGACCAAAAGCAAAAAAAAGTGGCTATTGTTAGTGCCATTAGAGAAAAGCAGAATAGCGAATGTGATCCGAAAATTGATGCATTTAACCAAGCTGCTCAGGTTAGAGAGCATGAAAATAATCCTAGTGAAAAAACAAATACTGTTTTTCAAAAAATATCTGCTTTATGGAATATTTGCGGCCCGATCTTTACTGTAAATGTTGAGGAGAATTCCATTTTTGAAGCGCTAGAGACAGCAAAAATGCTGCTCACCGTTGGGACAGTAGATGCTGTTGTTGTAAGTGCAGTATATTTGGCTGGACTGGACTGCGATCGCACCACTAGCACAAATACTGGTAAACTCACCCTCAGTTATGATTGTAATGCCAATGGCTCGATAGTAGGTGAAGGGGGCGGGGCGATGGTTTTAAAGCGGTATGAACAAGCTCGCCACGATCAAGACCGCATCTATGCAGTGATTGACGCGGTTAGTTTTATACATAAAAGTTCTGCTAACCCAGAGAAATCAGTCAGACAAACCTGCCAAAAGGCTTTTGAGAAAGCAGGAGTGAGTCCCAGAGACATCGGCTATGTCGAAGTTTTTGCTAGTGGGGTTGAACAGCAAGATGAGGCTGAAATCCAGGGTTTAATCGAAGCCTATCGAGTTCCTAACTCTGAATTTATCTGTGCAATTGGCAGTGTCAAAACCAATATCGGATATACGCATATTGCATCTGGAATTGACAGCTTAATTAAAACTGCTCTGTGTCTTTACAACCGCTATATTCCGGCAACACCGCAGTGGTCTAGCCCGAAAAAGCCAGAAATTTGGCAGAACAGTCCTTTTTACGTCCCTACTGAGTCTAGACCTTGGCTTTTGAGTACAGGACTAACGAAAAGAGTAGCGGCTATTAACAGCCTAGCTAATAACTGTACGTTCGCTCATTTAATATTGTCAGAAGACACCAGTCAGCAAGACCGCAGCAACAGATATTTGGAACAAAGCCCTTTTTATCTTTTTCCAATTGCTGCTAACGACGAATCGGCTTTACTTGAGAAACTTGATGCATTAGAGCAATCGGTTAAAAATAGCTCCTCTTTGTCTACCACTGCTAGCCAAACTTTTGCTGCTTTTCAAAGTGATTCCCAGGCTACCTATGCATTGGCAATTGTTGGACATAATCAAGACGAATTACTTCGGGAAATCCAGCGCGGGCGTAAGGGTATTTCTAATGCCTTTGCTCAAGGGAAAGAGTGGAAAAGCCCGTCAGGTAGCTATTTCACTGGTAAACCTCTAGGTAAACAAGGTACTATCGCCTTTGTTTATCCAGGTGCTTTGAATTCCTTTGTTGGCATGGGTCGAAAACTTTTCCACTTATTTCCTAAAATTCATGACCGTGCCTCCAAATTTGTTTCTAATCCCAGCTTATTTTTTCGAGACAAAGAACTTTATCCAAGAAGTTTAAATAAGTTATCAAAAAGGCAATTAGAAGACTTAGAAGCAAAGTTGCTCAATGATCCTCTAGCAATGCAAGTTACTGGAACAGGTTTTTCGGTATTGTTAACACACATATTAAGAGATTATTTTCAAGTGGAACCTCAAGCCGCATTTGGATACAGTATGGGCGAAAGCACCATGCTGTACGCTCTGAATGTTTGGACTAGCGGTGAAGATGTTAGCAACTTTGTCCATTCATCTGAATTATTTAAAACACGCTTAGTCGGCGCTAAAAATACAGTTCGGGATTATTGGGATTTACCGTATAATCCCAATAATGAGGGCGAAACTGTGTGGCATAGCTATGTTCTCATGGCTCCAGTATCCGCAGTGAGTTCTTGCTTAGAAAAAGAAAACCGGGTCTATTTGACAAACATCAACACGCCGACAGAAGTTGTCATTACTGGAGAACCCCAAGCCTGTCTCAGAGTGATTGCAGCTTTGAATTGTGAAGCTTTCCGTTCACCTGCTGATATGGTACTTCATTGCGATCTGATGCTTTCTGAATACGATGATCTGATTAAACTTAATACCTCACCCGTTCAAAATGTATCCGGAATTAATTTCTATTCATCAGCTAATTACAACTTAATTCCCCTTGATCAAGAGTCCCTAGCTCACAACATTAGTCGAGGATTTTGTCAGTGTGTTGATTTTCCTCAACTGATTAACCGAGTCTATGAAGATGGAGCTAAGATATTCATTGAAATAGGCCCTGGTAATACTTGTTCCCGATGGATTGCTGACAACCTCAAACAGAAAGAACACACTACTGTATCCATCAATCGCAGAGGATGTGATGATTTGACTGCCATTGTCAAAGCCTTGGCACAACTTCTCAGCCATCGTGTGTCTGTAGATTTATCACCACTATATTCTTCGGTACAAGAAAGCAGCAATAAAAATAAATCTTTACTGAAGACTATTACCTTAGAGCGTTATCCACTTGTTCCTACAACTAGTGAAAATTTAAATATAGTCAACTTTTCAGCAAGTAATTTACAACCGCAACACAAAGAACTAAGTTTAGTTGGATCTGAAAAACTACAAGCCACCATGAGGATTGCTAACAATGCCTACATAGCAAATAATTCGTCGGAAATAGCGGTAACTGTCGATAAACAGCACGATTTTTCCGATGGGGATAGCTCTAAAAATTATCTTAGCTGTCAGCCGAAAAACGTTGTTTACGATGAAGTGGATGTTTTGGAATTTGCTAAAGGTAAAGTTTCAAAAGTATTGGGTAAGGATTTTGAAGTTATCGACCCCTATTTGAGACGAGTACGGCTACCAAATCCTCCTTATCTCTTTGTCAGTCGCGTCACAAAAATTGCAGGTGAACGAGGTGAATATAATACAGGTTTCATCGAAACCGAATATGATTTTCCTCAAGATGCTTGGTATTCAGTTGATGGCCATATTCCCCTAGGAATATATGAAGAGTCAGCACAGGGTTTTTTACTTTTACTTGGCTACCTTGGGACTGACTTCGAGAATCAAGGACAACGGTCATTTCGCTTACTAGACTTAACTGCTACATTTATCTGCGAGCAACCCGAAGAAATTAAAACCGTTCGTTACACTGTCAAAATCAATTCTTTTGTCAGAACTAATTACAATTTGATCGTATTTTTTACTTGTGAGTGTTTTCTTAACGACAAACTGTTTATGAAAGTATCTGGGGGCTGCGCCGGACTATTTTCAGATGAGGAACTAGAGCAAGGACAAGGTATTATTGTTTCGGCGCGTGACGAGAAACTAAAAAGCCAAATTCAGAAGCAGAATTTTCCGGCTATGCTATTTTGTGAAAAATCTACTTTTGAATGGAAAGACCTGCTTTATTTGAGCCAAGGTAATATTGCTGCTTGCTTTGGCGATCGCTATGAGCAAAATGGCTTGAATCCATCCCTACGCTTACCCCCACAAAAGCTGTTAATGATTGATCAAGTGCTATCTGTTGATCCGAAAGGGGGAGCAGCAGGATTAGGTTTAGTTACGGCTCAAAAATCTGTAGAACCAGATGATTGGTATTTTCTCTGTCACTTTCAAAATGACCCGACTATGCCCGGTAGTCTCATGGTTGAAGGTAGTTCTCAGTTATTACAATTTTATCTCCTCTTCTTGGGACTGCAAACTAGTACTGTCGATGGCAGATTCCAAATCGTGCCTCAGCGTCCCCAAATAGTACGTTTTCGTGGACAAGTCACTCCAACTTCAGGCATCTTGAGCTATCGACTTGAAGTTCTTGAAATTGCCTCATCTCCAAAGCCTTTTATTATAGCCAATGTCGATGTTTTCTTTGGTGGTAAAACAATTGCTTACGTCAAAAATTTGGGCTGGCAATTAACTGAAAGATATCAAGATTCATGATGATAAGTAAGTCGGCGCAATTAAAGCTAACTGGCTAAGGCTGTCATTTGTCCTTTGTCATTGGTCATTAGTAAAAATTTTAAGCCTATTTATGTCAATACGGTTCAGTTAGCATCAAAAATCTTGTATTGCGTAGTTGAGGAACGAAACCCAACCGAAGAGCGGGGTTTGTTGGGTTTCACTAAAGTTCAACCCAACCTACAATTATCCTTAACCCAAGCGTATTGCTATTTATGTTTCGTAACATAGGTTGATTTTTTCGTGCTAACTTACTTAATTCCAAATTAAAAATAAATGGAGATTTTTCAAGATGTTAGAAAATGGCAAAAAACCTCAAGATGCTGATACAATTCTCTTAGCTGAAAACCGCAAAATTACAAGCAATTTTAATAGTACAAATAAAGCTTTAAAAGGAGATTTAGATTTAATTTCTTTTGACGAAATAGAAATCAAGAATCGGTTGCTGAATTTACATCAACCTTGTTATGTCCTCAGAGACCAGGGTCGGATTGGTATGGCCAACCAAAGTAATTTGTACTTCCCTGACAACAGTCGAAGTAAATTGTTAGAGACTTTGATGGTTGCTCCAGCGCTACCGCCTCAACAGTTAGGCGATCGCAGCTTCCTAGATTTTCATGGGGTAAAATATGCCTATGCTGCTGGTGCTATGGCAGGTGGCATTGCTTCAGCAGAATTAGTAATTGCTCTGGGAAAAGCAGGTATGTTGGCTAGCTTTGGTGCGGCTGGTTTAGTTCCTTCCCGAATTGAAGCAGCTATTCACCAAATTCACCAAGCTATGCCTCAAGGGCCTTACGCATTTAACCTAATTCATAGTCCGAGTGAAGAGGCATTGGAACGTAAGGCCATTGATTTGTACCTCAAACACGGTGTTCGGACTGTAGAAGCTTCTGCCTTTCTCGGTTTAACGCCTCATATCGTCTATTATCGGGCTGCGGGATTGAATCTCAATGCACTCGGTCAAATTGAGATAAATAACAAAGTCATTGCCAAGATTTCTCGCTCAGAAGTTGCAACAAAATTTTTACAGCCAGCGCCGACAAAAATTCTCAAGCAGCTTGTTGAACAACAACTGATTACAGAGTTACAAGCGACGCTGGCAGAAAAAGTGCCAATGGCTGATGATATTACCGTAGAAGCAGATTCGGGTGGACATACAGATAATCGTCCCCTTGTCTGTCTTTTACCCTCAATCTTAGCTCTCCGGGACGAGATGCAGCGCCAGTATCGCTACGACAGACAGGTAAGGATCGGTGCTGCGGGAGGTATTGGCACACCTGAGTCAGCACTAGCCGCCTTCATGATGGGGGCGAGTTATGTAGTAACGGGGTCGATTAATCAATCCTGTGTTGAAGCTGGTACTTCTGTTCATACAAAAAATTTGCTAGCTAAAGCTGCTATGGCAGATGTAATTATGGCTCCTTGTGCCGATATGTTTGAAATGGGGGTAAAGGTACAACTGCTCAAACTTGGTAACTTTTTCCCCATGCGGGCGCAGAAATTGTATGACCTTTACAAAAATTACAACTCAATTGACGAAATTCCACTTGAGGAAAGACACAAATTAGAACAGCAAGTATTTGGTAGAAACTTAGAAGCAATTTGGGAAGATACAGTTAAATTTTTCTCGGAACGAGATCCAGAGCAAATTACTAGAGCCAATGATAATCCCAAACGGAAAATGGCTCTCATTTTTCGCTGGTATCTAGGATTATCCTCTCGCTGGTCTTCCTCTGGTGAAAAAGGCCGAGAAATGGATTATCAAATTTGGTGCGGCCCTGCGATCGGTGCTTTTAATGAATGGGTAAAAGGGTCTTACCTAGCTGAACCGAATGGGCGGCGTGTAGTTGATGTTGCCTACCATATTATGAATGGAGCAGCCTACTTGTACCGATTACAAAGCTTGAAATTTCAGGGATTGCAACTACCAGACAACTACCGTTACTATCGTCCAATGCCTTTAATTTCTTAGATTTTCTTAAAATATTGCATAATTTCTGGATTTAGAGATGAAAAGTCTTAGAGGTTAGTAGTTTTGCTTGAGAACATAACCCAAAAATTCCGGGTTCAGTCTCATAAGATGCTAAAAAATTCTACCTGAAGTCCTGAAGCACGGCAATTTATTGATATTAAAGCTTCAGAGAAAGTGAAACTTAATCCCAAATTTATTTTAGTAAAACTTAGTTAATTAATCTATACAGATGAACCAACACATTCCTACTTCAAATGATGTACACCCTCCAACTCTAGAGACTATTCAAGTTTGGTTAGTTACCCAATTTGGCGAGCGGCTGGAAATTGATCCTGAAGACATAGATACTTGTGAGCCTTTCGATAACTACGGTCTAAATTCAGCAGAAACAATGATCCTGTTGGGGAAGCTAGAAAGGTGGCTGGGACGAAATTTGAATCCTACTTTAATTTTTAATTACCCAACTATTGCAGAACTTGCCCAGCGATTAGCTGAGGAAACTAGTATTCTATCCAGGGCTATTTCACTCTCATCTAGCCCGCCTCAGAATGAATTCTGAGTCTAATAGCGAAAGTAGTCTAAAGACTACTGAGAAAAGGTTATAGTCCGTTAAAACGCAATACACTTGGGTTAAGCATTCCCATTAATTCTCAGGTGTAAAGAAGTTCGTAGTCAGGACTTTAGTCCTGGGTTTTTAAGCACTGAAGTGCTTACTACAAACTGATCATATTTTATCAGCTACTAAGTAGGTGGGCGCAATTAAAGAGACGTAGCAGTGCGACGTCAAGACAAGGGTTATGGGTAACGCATATTTAATTTCACTCCTATGTCTATTGCTCATTAGTAAAGATTTTAAGCCTATTTGCGTTTCGTAACATACTTTGATTTTTTCGCGCCAACTTACTTAGTACAGATGCAGCATAAAATCGTGGCGAATTGAGGGTTGAAATTTAAACGCATAGGCGCCTCGCCTTCCCGCAGGGTAGGGGCGCAAAGGAACGCAAAGAGAATTCGCTACGAATTTATGAAATATTGTACTTAGTGTTTCAAAGTAATTTCATTTTTATAAACGTAGTGCAACCCAGGAAGATAGTAAAATGGAACCGATCGCAATTATTGGTATTGGCTGCCGATTTCCTGGCGCAAAAGATCCAAAGGCTTTTTGGCAGCTTTTGTGTAACGGAGTTGATGCCATTACAGAGATCCCTAAAAATCGCTGGGATCTGGATAAATACTATGACCCAAACCCGGAAATTCCTGGCAAAACGAACTCACGCTGCGGCGGCTTTTTGCAGCAAGTAGACCAATTTGACCCCCACTTTTTCGGAATTTCACCCAGAGAAGCCATGTCTATGGATCCCCAGCAACGACTCTTATTAGAGGTAGCTTGGGAAGCATTGGAAGATGCTGGACAGGTGCGAGAACAGCTATCCGGCTCACGCACTGGGGTGTTTGTGGGTATTTCCACAAACGATTACAGCTTGATTCAGGGAGAGGGTTATTCCCAACAGATCCAAGGCTACGATTTGACTGGTAATGTGTTGAGCCTTGCGGCTGGTCGTCTTTCCTATGTATTTAACTTTCGCGGCCCAAGCATGGCAATTGATACGGCTTGTTCCTCGTCACTGGTTGCAGTTCACCTGGCCTGCCAAAGTTTATGGAACAAAGAAGCTAGCACGGCTTTGGCTGGCGGTGTGAATATTATTGTTTCACCGACTGGACACATTGGTCTAACTAACCTCAAGGCTTTGTCTTTCGATGGTCGTTGCAAAACTTTTGATGCCGAAGCTAACGGCTATGTTCGCAGTGAAGGGTCTGGTTTCATTGTCCTCAAACCTTTATCGCAAGCTTTGGCAGATCATGACCAGATATATGCCCTGATTCGCGGCAGTGCCATTAACCATGATGGACGCAGTAAGGGATTGACCGTGCCATTCGGCCCTGCTCAAGAAGCACTGATTCGTCAAGCATTGGACAATGCTGGGGTGACACCAGCCGAAATTAGCTATGTTGAGTTGCACGGTACTGGCACTCCTTTGGGAGATCCCATTGAGGCGATCGCCCTAGGAAGTGTTTTGGCTACTGACCGTCCTCCTGGAAATTACTGTGCCGTCGGTTCAGTAAAAAGCAACATTGGGCATTTAGAAGCAGCCTCTGGCATCGCTGGTTTAATTAAAGTTGCGTTATCCCTTAAGCATCAACAGATACCACAAAATCTGCATTTTAACCAGCCTAACCCCTATATTCCTTTTGACACTCTACCCATCCGAGTGCAGCAGTCTTTAACACCTTGGCCTCAAGGGTCTAGTCCAGCCAAGGCTGGCATTAGTTCTTTCGGGTTTTCGGGAACTAATGCTCATATTGTCTTAGAGGAGGCTCCCCAATCCGCAGATATCTCGCAACAACAACAATCTTACTTACTGCCCCTATCAGCCCAGAGCCAGGAAGGTGTCAAATCATTAGCACAAGCGTATCAGAATTTTCTGGAAACTCAAGAACCCAATGGTGTTTCACTGGCAGACATTTGTTATACAGCAAGTGTGCGACGCACTCACTATGAACACCGTCTGGCTTTGGTGGCTGATTCTCTCACACAACTCCAAGAAAAGTTACAAGATTTTTTACAACCCAAGTTAGAGACTAATCAAGCTTCTAATCGCAAGCATCGCCGTCCGAAACTAGTTTTTGTGTTCTCCGGTCAAGGGCCCCAATGGTGGGCAATGGGACGGGAGTTACTAGAACAGGAACCAGTTTTTCGCGCCACTATAGAAGAGTGTGATGCCTTAATCAAATCTCATACTAATTGGTCTTTATTAGCAGAACTGACAACTGATATCTCTGTGTCTCGTTTGCAAGAGACAGAGATTGCCCAGCCAGCAATTTTTGCACTGCAAGTAGCGCTTGTTCGTCTGTGGCGTGCTTGGGGTATTGAGCCAAAAGCAGTAGTGGGTCATAGTCTGGGTGAAGTCGCAGCAGCCCATATTGCTGGCGTTTTGAGTTTAGCAGATGCCGTGCAGCTAATTTGCGATCGCGGTCGCTTGATGCAACAAGCTACTGGCAATGGCAAAATGGCAGCAGTGGAATTGTCAGCAGCAGAAACAGAACGATGGTTGCGTGGATATGAGGGACAATTAGCGATCGCTGCGATGAATAGTCCCACTTCCACAGTCGTTTCGGGAGAACCTGCTGCCATAGAATCATTTCTAGAGTTACTCCAACGCGAACAACCTACGGTTTTCTGCAAGTTGCTACCTGTGAATTATGCCTTTCACAGCCCGCAAATGTTACCCTTTGCTGAGGAATTGGTAGAAACACTAAATCAACTCCAGCCACAAGCCGCAAAGATTCCCATCTTCTCAACCGTCACAGGTCAATCTAGAAATGGTGCAGATTTCGATGCCGCCTACTGGGGACGCAACCTACAGCAACCCGTTCGCTTTGCACGAGCAATTGAGGAACTGGTAAGTGCAGGTCAAACTATTTTCCTGGAAATTAGCCCCCACCCAGTCCTTTCGGGTTATATTTCCCAGTGCCTCACTCATCTTGATCAAGAAGGAACCGTATTATCTTCTCTGCGGCGCGGTCAGCCAGAACGGGCAACGCTACTTAGTTCTTTAGGCAACCTTTACACTTTAGGATTTACTGTTGACTGGAAGCAACTATATCCATCTGAATGTCAGGTTGTTAGCTTACCTTCCTACCCTTGGCAGCGTGAGCGGTATTGGTTTGAAGCAAAACCCCAAACAAAGCTAACAAATAGCAAGACAAATCTGCATCCGCTATTAGGTCAAAAGGTACGTTCAGCCATCAAGGAGACTTTATTCGAGTCAGAATTGAGCATTAATTTACAGCCCTTTCTAGTTGGTCATCAGGTTTATGGCATAGTGGTTTTGCCAGGAGCCGCTTACTTAGAAATAGCTCTAGCTGCGGCGAAGGTAGCTTTTGGCTCAGGATCTTCTCTTCAGCAGGTATTGATTCAGGAACCATTAATTATCCCCGAAGATGCTAGTCGGGTTGTCCAGTTAATTCTGACACCTGAAGGTGTTGGGCAAGCTTCTTTTCAAATATTCAGCCAAGGAGATGATGCAAGCTCTTGGATCCAGCACGCAACTGGAAAAATTCAGACAGGGGAGACAAAATCAGTGGAAATTGTTTCTCTCAAAGACTTCCAGGCACGCTTTCAAGAAGAATTATCAGCCAAAACATACTATCAACATCTGCGAAATCGGGGATTGGAGTATGGAGAGAGTTTTCAAGGAATTGAGCAACTTTGGCGAGGCGATGGAGAAGCTTTGGGGCGGATTCGGCTGCCATTAAGATTAGTTTCAGAAGCGGCAGCATTTGAGTTGCACCCTGTAATAGTGGATTCTGGTTTCCAGCTTTTATTTGCTACCTTAGCTGATGTTGCCGAAGGAGATACTTATCTCCCAGTCGGGTTGGATAATCTGCGGGTATACCGTCGCCTTGAAAGTCAATTGTGGATTCATGGTCAAATACGTCCCCAAGATAGCTCAAATCAAGAAACCCGCATCGGCGATTTGCGGCTTTTTGACGATGCTGGACAAGTAATAGCAGAAATTGAGGGTTTGCACGTCAAGCGTGCCAAAGGTGAAGTACTGCGGCAATTTGCTCAAAAGAATCTAAATAATTGGCTTTATGAAGTAGAGTGGCAACCTAGAGAGCGTCAATCCAATTTGGCTGAATCTGCGCCAAATCATCCAGGTAGCTGGTTACTCTTCGCTGACCAAGAAGGCGCAGCAGCAGCCCTAGCAAGACTTTTGGAAAGTCAGGGCGAAACTTGCATTATGGTCTTCCCCGGTGAACGATATGAGTTATCGAAGGCGGGAGATTACACAATCAATCCTACCTGTGCAGAGGATTTTCAGCAGTTATTCCGCGAGATTTCACAGACATATGAAGCACCGTTGCGTCGAGTAGTCCACTTATGGGCATTGGATACTCCTTCTTTAGAAGAGATCACCGCAGACTCTCTGAAAAATGCCCAGACATTGGGTTGTCAAAGTGTACTGCATTTGGTGCAAGGGCTGACCCAGGTGGAAAAATCGGTCTCTCCCCGGCTGTGGTTGGTGACACAAAATACTCAACCCGTAGAATCGTCAGCTACTCCCTTGGCAGTGGCACACTCAACCTTGTGGGGATTAGGTAGAGCGATCGCCTTAGAACACCCGCAGATTTGGGGAGGAATGGTAGATTTAGCGGCTGGCATCTCTGGTGATGAAGCTGCCACACTATTTACCGAAATTTCCCAGCCGGATAGAGAAGATCATTTAGCTTTCCGCAGGGGACAACGTTATGTCGCCCGCTTGGTTCAAAGTAGTAGTAAATCAGCAGCGCCTTTATCTTTGCACAGCGATCGCACTTACCTAATTACTGGTGGTCTGGGTGGTTTAGGACTGAAGCTTGCTGAGTGGATGGTAGAACAAGGAGCGCGGCACTTAGTATTAATAGGGCGCAGTGGTGCTACTGATGCTACCCGCAAAGCTGTGAACCAGCTAGAACATTCTGGTGCTAAAGTTTTAGTGGCTAAAGGAGATGTTTCTCAACACAGAGATGTTAGCAATATCTTGGCGAAAATTTCCGAATCAATGCCGCCATTGCGAGGCATCATCCATGCTGCGGGTGTTCTTGATGATGGAATGCTGGGCCAACAAGACTGGGAACGCTTTACGAAAGTCATGGCTCCGAAAATCCAAGGAGCTTGGAATCTGCACATTTTAACGCAGAACTTGCCTTTAGACTTCTTTGTAATGTTTTCATCAGTAGCCTCCTTGCTTGGCTCACCAGGACAAGGAAACTATGCCGCCGCCAATGCTTTTTTAGATGCACTTGCCCATTATCGCTACGCTCAAGGATTACCAGCGTTAGCTATCAACTGGAGTACCTGGGCAAAAGTGGGAATGGCCGCTAACTTGGGTAGTCAAGAGCAACAACGTTTGGCCGCAATGGGGATGGATACCATTGCACCACAGCAAGGATTACAAGTATTGGGACAATTACTTCAACAGTCATCCGCCCAGGTTGGGGTAGTACCTGTGGAGTGGTCGCAATTTATGCAGCAATTTTCTGCGGATACCGTCCCAGCGTTGCTTACCGAGTTAGGCTCACAACCCAAAGCTGAACCACCATCGGTACAACAGCTAGAGTTTGTCCAGCGATTAGAAAAAGTTTCTGTGCGCGATCGCCACGAAATGTTACTTGCTCACGTCCAAGACCAAGTTGCGAAAGTTTTGGGTCGAGGTTCGTCCCATTCCTTAGAGCCACATCAAGGTTTCTTCGACATCGGTATGGACTCCCTAACCTCCGTCGAGTTGCGAAACCGTCTGCAAACTTCTCTAGGGCGCTCTCTGCCTTCAACATTAATCTTTGACTATCCAACTCTCGATACTCTTGCTAAGTATCTGGCTAATGAGATGTTTTTTGTGAAACAGTCTACAGAATTGCCCACAGCGATCGAGAACAATCATCATCAACAGATTATCACCTCGGCAGAACTCAAACAGCTTTCAGAAGAAGATGCAGAAGAATTACTGCTCAGAGAATTAGAAAACATTAGACATCTGATGAAAATGAATGTAGAGACGTAGCAGTGCTACGTCTCTACAAGGGTTCGGGGTAACGCATATTTAATTTCTACCAGATGTCTATTAGTCAACAAGCTCACCTATAAGGCAATACAGTTCAGTCAAGCATTTTTCCTTCTCTCTGCGTTCTCTGCGCCTCCGTGGTTCGTTAAAAATAATTTGCCAATTTTTCACCTCCTAATATAGAAAAACGTATTGATATGACTAACAACTTAGAAAACTCCCAACCTCTATCCCCAACAAAACGCGCTCTTTTGGCCTTGCAAGAAATGCAAGCCAAACTAGAAGCCAACGAACGTGCCAAGACAGAACCAATAGCCATTATTGGTTTAGGTTGCCGATTTCCAGGAGGCAGCAACGATCCAGAATCATACTGGCAGATGTTGCGTAATGGGATAGATACCATTAAAGAAGTACCCGCAGACCGTTGGGATATTGACGCTTACTATGACCCAAATCCTGATGCTACAGGGAAAATGTATGTCCGCAATGCCGGATTTCTAGACCAGGTAGATCAGTTTGACCCACAGTTTTTTGGGATTGCGCCTCGGGAAGCTGTGAATATGGATCCGCAGCAACGGCTACTCTTAGAAGTGAGTTGGGAAGCCCTAGAAAATGCTGGGCTGGCACAGGAGGGGCTAGTTGGTAGTCCAACTGGGGTTTTTGTCGGCATTATGAATTTGGATTATTTCCAGGTAGCAGCCAATGACCCCAGTCTTGCCGATGCCCATACTGCCACAGGTAGCGCTTTTAGCGTTACTTCTGGTAGATTATCTTACACTCTAGGTCTACAAGGGCCAAGCATGGCAATAGATACAGCCTGCTCTTCGTCCTTGGTAACAGTCCATATAGCTTGCCAGAGTTTACGCACAAAAGAGTGTAATTTAGCTCTAGCTGGGGGAGTGAATTTGATTTTGACACCTGTCGTAACTATTAATGAATGCCGAGCGAGGATGCTAGCTGCCGATGGTCGCTGTAAAACCTTTGATGCTGCGGCTGATGGCTATGCACGGGGAGAAGGGTGCGGGATTGTAGTCCTCAAACGCCTCAGTGATGCGATCGCTGATGGTGACAATATTTTAGCCCTAATTCGGGGATCAGCAGTCAACCAAGACGGTCGTAGCGGCGGTTTGACGGTTCCCAATGGCCCATCTCAGCAAGCAGTAATCCGCACAGCTCTAGCTAACGCTGGGGTAGCGCCCAATCAGGTGAGTTACGTCGAAGCCCACGGCACAGGTACATCTCTAGGAGACCCCATCGAATTGCGAGCCTTAGCAGCAGTATTAGGTCAGGGACGCTCTCCAGACCAGCCGTTGATAGTTGGTTCAGCTAAAACCAACATCGGACATTTGGAAGCAGCAGCTGGGGTGGCGGGTTTAATCAAGTTAGTGCTGGCTCTGCAACATCAAGAAATACCACCTCATCTACATTTACATAACCCTAATCCTTATATACCGTGGGCAGAACTACCAATCAAAATTTCTACAGAACTCACTCCCTGGTCTTCGCCCAACGGATCGCGCATCGCGGGTCTGAGTTCCTTCGGTTTTAGTGGCACTAATGCTCATTTGGTGGTTGAAGAAGCGCCAACCCGTCAGCAAAAGCCCAAGGAAGTAGAACGCCCCCTACACCTGCTAACTCTCTCGGCAAAAACGGAAGGCGGATTACAAAAGTTAGCCAGTAAATTTTACACCGCACTCAAAGCCGATCCCGATCTGAACTTAGCTGATGTCTGCTTTAGTGCCAATACAGGTCGCTCTGTATTTGCTAATCGTCTAGCAGTAACAGCTGAAAATTCCGATCAGATATGCCAACAGCTAGCAGCCTTCAGCAGTGGTAATCATCTATCGGGAGTGTTGAGTGGGCAACCTCAAGACAGTCGTCGGCCTAAGATTGCCTTTTTGTTCACCGGACAAGGTTCGCAATATGTAGGCATGGGACGCCAACTCTATGATACCCAGCCGACTTTCCGCCAAGCCCTAGAGCGCTGCGATGCGATCTTGCGTCCTGATCTACCAAAACCCCTATTGTCTGTAATTTATCCCGCCACAGGTGAGAATTCCCCTCTCGACCAAACACTTTACACCCAACCAGCTTTATTTGCCTTGGAATATGCTCTATATGAATTATGGCGCTCTTGGGGAATTGAACCCAATGCCGTGATCGGTCACAGTGTCGGCGAATATGTCGCGGCTTGTGTAGCTGGAGTGTTCAGCTTAGAAGATGGGTTGAAGTTGATTGCCGATCGCTCCCGTTTGATGCAAGCATTACCACCGGGGGGTGAGATGGCGGCGGTATTTGCATCCCAAGAACAGGTAAGGGCAACAATCGCTCCCTATAGTCAGCAAGTGGCGATCGCGGCGGTTAATGGCCCACAAAATATAGTCATTTCCGGTGAAGGGGTGGCTTTACAGGCGGTGTTAAAGGAATTAGAAGCCGAAGGAATAGTGACTCGTCCCTTAACAGTATCTCATGCCTTTCATTCTCCCCTGATGGAGCCGATGCTAGCGGAGTTTGAGCAGAAAGCAGCAGCAGTAACTTATGCGACTCCCCAGATAGACTTGATTTCCAATGGGACTGGAGAAATTGTACAGGGAGCAGAAATAGGTCAAGCTAGCTATTGGTGTCGTCATGTGCGGCAGACGGTGCGATTTGCCGCAGGTATACAAACACTTGTTGCACAAGGGTATGAACTGTTTGTGGAAATCGGCCCAAGTCCCATACTGATCGGTATGGGGCGGCAATGTTTACCAGAAGGAACAGGGGTTTGGTTATCAAGCTTGCGTCGTGGGCAAAAAGATTGGCAGCAGTTGCTTGAGAGTTTAGCGTCGCTGTATGTCCAAGGTGTGAAAGTGGACTGGTCTGGCTTTGACCACGATTATCAACGCGATCGCTTGCCTTTGCCTACCTATCCCTTCCAAAGAAAGCGTTATTGGTTTGAGAGCCAAGTACCCAAGCAGCCAGAAGTACAGATTGGATCAAACAAAAATGTTGAATACCCGATTCACAATCTTTTACAATCTGGAGATACCCAACAACTAGCTCGGAAGTTAGAAATAGTTGAACAACTGCCAGCATCACTTGTGCAATCCATCCTGGAAAGTATGCAGTTAGCTCAACTTTCTCAACGTATTGTCCAGCTTTCTCCAGACAGATATGAGCTACTTAAACAGTTGCTCTTACAAGACCAGCAGCACTTGATTCCAGATTATCTGAGTGATTCATTATACGAGGTGCAGTGGCAACCCCAAGAGCATTTGAGTGTACCGCCTGTTTCCGTTAAGCAACCGGGCAAATGGCTGATATTCGCAGATCGGGCTGGCGTAGGACAGGCCCTTGCAGAACTGCTGCGATCGCGCGGTGAAAAATATGTCATGATTTATCCTGGCGAAGCCTATGAAATTTTAGAAGGCGGACATCGGAAAATCAACCCAGCAAATCCTCAAGACTGTCAACGACTATTGCAGGAAACTCTCGGAAATAATGGTCTATTGTGTCGGGGAATAGTGCATCTGTGGAGTTTAGATGCAGCAATGGACGACCAAATTACACCATCTTCTTTAGAGAAAGCGCAACTACTGGGCTGTGGCAGTGTGCTGCATCTTGTTCAAGAACTGGTCAAACAGAGTAAGTCCGCATTAACTCGGATATGGTTGATAACTTCTGGCACACAAGTAGTGGAAACAAAACCTGTTTCTCTAGCAGTAGCTCAAGCACCTTTGTGGGGAATGGGCCGGGCGATCGCACTGGAGCATTCTGAAGTTTGGGGAGGGTTGATAGATTTAGATCCGAGTATCTCTAGCGATCGGCAAGCTGTTTCTCTCTTAACAGAAATTTGGCAGCCTGATGGCGAAGATCAACTCACCTTACGCGGCGAAAAACGCTATGTTGCTCGTTTGGTGCAAAGCAATAAACCGCCATCTAAACCTGTGCAATTGCAAGCTGATGGTACTTACCTAATTACTGGCGGCTTGGGCAGTTTAGGGCTGAAAGTTGCCCAGTGGCTGGTAGAACAAGGGGCGCGAAACTTGGTGCTAATAGGGAGGCGGGGTCTTCCCGATCGCGCTGCGTGGGCAACCTTGCCAAAGAATAGCGAAATCTGGGAACGGGTGCAAGCTATTCAAGCCTTAGAAAATATGGGTGCTAATGTTGTCGTCGCTCAGGCTGATGTTAGCAACCAGGCTCAAATCTCTGCGGTCTTTGAACAGTTACACAATGGTCAAATTCCTTTAAAAGGAATTGTTCATGCTGCTGGAATAGCTGAGTATAAACCCTTACAAGATATCAGCCTTAAGACCCTTGAATCCACTCTGCAACCGAAAGTAGCGGGTGGGTGGCTTTTACATCAACTTAGTTTGGGGATGAATTTAGATTTCTTCGTTTGCTTCTCCTCAATTGCTTCAGTGTGGGGTTCTAGAGGACAAGCACATTACGCTGCTGGCAATCACTTTCTCGACGCCCTTGCGCATTATCGCCAAGCCCTTGGAGTACCAGCTTTAAGTATAAATTGGGGCCCTTGGGCAGGTGGTGGGATGGCTTCGGAAGAAACCCAAACCTTATTGAAGCGGATGGGGTTAGAACCTTGGCAACCAGAAGAAGGGATTGCAGTCCTAGCAGAACTTTTGGGTACAAACATTGTCCAAGCAACAGTGGCTAAGGTTGACTGGAATATCTTCAAAGCAGTTTATGAAGTCAAGGGAGAGCGATCGCTGCTCAAACAAATGGGCACACAGCCACAAGAACAGGTAGCATCGCGCCCACAGTTTTTAGAGCAATTGGATGCCCTACCAGCCAATAAACGTCAAAGTTTCTTAATTGCTCATCTCCAAAGCCAAGTTGCTGAGGTTTTAGGACTAGAGACATCCCATCTGGCAGACGTACAACAGGGCTTTCTCGAACTAGGCATGGATTCTTTAATGGCTGTGGACTTGAAGAATCGCCTTGAAGTCAGTTTGGGACAATCCTTAAGTTCAACACTAGTTTTTAACTATCCAAATATTGAGGTTCTAGCTAATCACCTGGCTACCCACATTCTTTCCCTAGAGCCATCGACACAACAGGAGTTACAAAAAGATCCCAAAGAATTGTCTCAAGCTTCAGTAGAGCTAGAACAATTTTCGGAAGACGAATTGGCTTCATTACTAGACGCAGAATTAGCCGCCTTGGTTAATTAGGGATGTAGGGAGGGTAATGTTTTAAAGCTGACGTGCCAGTAGTCTATCGCATTAGTTATGAGTGGTGAAAAAGTTCGTAGTAAGGACTTTAGTCCTAAATTTTTAAGCACTGAAGTGCTTACTACAAACTCATCAAAATTAATAATACAGACCACTAGTTAGGTTGCCTTTCGCTCCTCAAGAGATTTTTACTCTACTGCATCAGAAATGCTTAATTTCCCGATAACTCTTTAAACATCCTCAGAAATTATTAAAATGAATAATATTTCCGAAACTATTGACCATCGCGATCGCTTAAAAAATGCACTGCTGGCAGTCAGAGAAATGCGCTCTAAGCTTGAGGCTATGGAGCGTGCCAAGACAGAGCCAATTGCCATTATTGGTATGGGTTGCCGATTTCCTGGTGCTAACAATCTGCAAACATTCTGGTCTCTGCTTCATGACGGAGTGGATGCCATCACTGAGGTTCCAAAAGATCGATGGAACATTGATGAATTCTACGATCCAGACCCTGATGCACCAGGAAAAATGTATGTTAAAAATGCCGGGTTTCTAGACCAAGTAGACCAGTTCGATGCCCAATTCTTTGGCATTACCCCCCGGGAAGTTGAGAACATGGATCCCCAGCAGAGGCTGTTGTTGGAGGTCAGCTGGGAGGCGATTGAGCAGGCTGGCATTGCACCCGATCGCTTGAGGAATAGCCAAACCGGGGTATTTGTCGGCATTACCACCAATGATTATTTGCAACTCCAGATTGGGTCTAGCGATCGCAGCAAAATCGATGCCTACAGTGCTACAGGCAATTGTCTCAACGCTGTAGCTGGTCGCTTATCATATACTTTGGGTCTACAGGGGCCAAGTATGGTGGTGGATACGGCTTGCTCATCTTCACTGGTAGCCATCCATTTAGCCTGCCAAAGTCTGCGTAGCCAAGAGTGCAATCTCGCCTTCGCTGGTGGGGTGAATCTCATTCTGTCACCAATTGCGACCATTGCCACTTGTCGAGCCAGAATGTTAGCCGCCGATGGTCGTTGCAAGACTTTTGATGCTGCGGCCGACGGCTTTGCCAGGGGAGAAGGATGTGGGGTTGTTGTTCTCAAGCGCCTTAGTGATGCGATCGCTGACGGTGACAATATCTTAGCCCTGATTCGGGGATCGGCGGTTAACCAAGATGGCCCCAGTAGTGGTTTGACAGTTCCCAATGGAGTCGCCCAGCAAGCACTAATCCGTAAAGCCTTGGCTAACGCTGGGGTAGAACCTGGACAAATTAGCTATGTCGAAGCCCACGGGACAGGAACATCTTTAGGAGATCCGATTGAAGTCGAGTCTTTGGGGGCAGTGTTGTGCCAAGAGCGATCGCCACAGGAGCCTTTAATCATTGGCTCGGCAAAAACCAACATTGGTCACTTAGAATCAGCAGCAGGGGTGGCGGGACTGATCAAGGTGGTGCTGGCACTGCAACATCAAGAGATACCCCCTCATCTACACCTAAAAAATCCCAATCCTTTGATCCCGTGGGCAAAGCTGCCAGTGCTAGTGCCAACCGAGCGATCGCCTTGGACTTCTGGAGATAAACCCCGGATTGCTGGGTTGAGTGGGTTTGGTGTAACTGGTACTAATGCTCACCTTGTCATCGAAGAAGCCCCTAGCCGCCAGCAGCAGTCCAATGAAGTAGAACGCCCCTTACATCTGCTCAGTCTCTCGGCGAAAACTGAAAGCGGATTACAGGAGTTAGTTGTTAACTTTTACACAGCCTTCAGAGCTAATCTTGACATAAACCTAGCCGATGTCTGTTTTACTGCCAATACAGGCCGCTGTGTATTTGCCCATCGTTTGGCGGTGGTGGCTGAAGACTTAAATCAGATGTGTGAACAGTTAGCAGCCTTCAACCTTGGGCAAAATCCTCGTGGCTTCCTCAAAGGGCAAGTTGATAAATCCCGTCAACCCAAGGTGGCCTTTTTGTTCACCGGACAAGGTTCGCAATATGTAGGCATGGGACGCCAACTCTATGATACCCAGCCGACTTTCCGCCAAGCCCTAGAGCGCTGCGATGCGATCTTGCGCCCTTATCTGCCAAAACCCCTATTGTCTGTAATTTATCCCGCACCAGGTGAGAATTCCCCCCTCGACCAAACACTTTACACCCAACCAGCTTTATTTGCCTTGGAATATGCTCTATATGAATTATGGCGCTCTTGGGGAATTGAACCCAATGCCGTGATCGGTCACAGTGTCGGCGAATATGTCGCGGCTTGTGTGGCTGGAGTGTTCAGTTTAGAAGATGGGTTGAAGTTGATTGCCGATCGCTCCCGTTTGATGCAAATACCGCCGGAGGGTGAGATGGCGGCGGTATTTACATCCCCAGAACAGGTAATCGCACCCATGTCTAATACTCAGGAAGTGGCGTTGGCCAAGCCCGCCATAGGCAGTGAGTTAGTCTATCATGAACCCCAAATAGACTTAATTTCCAATGTGACTGGACAACTAGTGCAGGAAGGAGAAATTGGTCAAGCTAGTTATTGGCGTCGTCATCTAGGGCAGCCAGTACGATTTGCCACAGGGATGGAGACACTTTTTGCCCTTGGGTATAACCTATTTGTGGAAATTGGCCCAAATCCAGTACTTATAGGCATGGGGCAACAGTCTTTACCTGATGGCGTGGGAGTTTGGTTGCCTTCTTTACGTCGCGGACAAAACGATTGGCAGCAGTTGCTTGAGAGTTTAGCCTCGCTGTATGTTCAAGGTGTAAAGGTGGACTGGTCTGGCTTTGACCACGATTATCAGCGTAGCCGGATACCTCTGCCTACTTATCCCTTTCAACGCCAACGTTTCTGGATTGAAACTACAGCAGTCACTAAGCAAGAGTCAGTTCCAGTTCAGAAGCGAGAAATTCCTGCCATCAGCATCTCTGATACAACCCTAGAGGAGCGTATTTTGGCTCTAGCAGCTAAGACAACTGGACTGAAGTTGGAGCAATTAAATTTGGATATTTCCCTAGAGGCAGACCTGGGATTGGATTCAATCATGATGATGCAACTGATGAGCGGTCTCATAAAACTGGTTCCAGCAGAACAACAGACAGCATTTAGTCGCAAGTTCTCTTTGCGAGATTTGATGCAGTTACAGACATTGAGGCAAGTAATTCAGATATTTGAAGAGTGGCAAACCTCGGATGAGCAAAACATCGTCACTGGTGGAGATGCTGTAGTTATTAACCCAGAAAAAGTCACTACACAGCAGGGTGAAATAAATAACGCAAAGCCTCTCTCCCTATGGGGGAGAGGTTCTAATGTGGAAATGCTTCATGGACAGTATTTTCACTTATTAGGTCACTGGGTGGTAAATTCCAACAGCCTGTTTTCTAGTTTGCGTTTACAAGGGCCTTTCGACTTAGATATTGCTTGGCAGAGTTGGAAAGACTTACTATTTCGCCATCCCATGTTGCGATCGCGCTTCCATGTTCCAGAGGGTGCGACTCGCTTTAATGAATACTTAATGGAAGTTATGGAAGATCCAATTCCTCCAGAAATTCCAGTTACAGATCTTAGACATCTTGACAGTGATGCTAAAGAGCAGGCTGTACAGGCAGAAGTTGATCGCTGGTTAAATTATGAATGGCCCCTAACTGCATGGCCATTGCATCAATTTTCTGTATTGCGCTTAGAAGATTCCGTATATCAGCTATTTTTAGGCAACGAACACCTAATTTCTGATGCTCTGGGAAATCATCTTATATTGCGTGAATTTCTCGAAATTTATCGCGCAAATATCTGCAATGAGCAGCCTGATCTGCCTCCAGCTACGACCTTAGAAGATTACAGCCAATTAGTGCAAGCCATGAACGCTTGGCACGATCCCGAAGAAGACCGAGCGCTGGCAGCTTATACTAGTAGCCAAGGTAAGGATTCTTACTTCTGGAACCCCAAAGGCGATATTGTTGACCACCCACGCCCCCAATTCCATACTCAACGGTACATTCTCGGACGCGATCGCACTGCTAAACTGATTGAACGTACTCGTGACTGGCGATTACCTGTAAATTCTTTGCTATTAGGAGCTTTTCTGCGAGCCGTTGTCAAATTGCAGCAGTCTTCACAATCTGTAATCCTTCAAGTCCCCACTAGCGGTAGAGTTTATCCTGGTGCAGATGCTTCATCTGTCGTCAGTAGTTTCGCGCAGAATTTAGCCCTGAGTTTTACACCACCACAACCGGATGAAGATTGGCAAATTCTGTTAAACCGTGTGCATCAAGAAGTTCAAAATGGCATCGCCATCGGTCTAGATCGAGCGCAGACTCGCCAGATGGGGCTGATGTTCCGGGACAATATAGCCTTAGAAGACGGCAAAATCCCTGAGCATAGTTTATCTATGTTTAGGAGCGTCTTGAAATCAAATTTATACTTTCCCTACACAGGGCATACGCATATCAAAACTCAATACGGCCCTGTAGAAGTAATTGATTATCAAGCAGGTGGCATAAATGCTGTTGGAACCATTGATATATTACAAGAGATATTCGACGGCAGTTTGCATCTGTTTGCTAGTTATGACTACAATTTCTTCGACTTGTCGCTTATTGATCAGTTAATGCAGGAATACATTGCTCAGATAGAGGAATTATGCTCACTGACAATTCAACCCCAACAGCCAACAGAACTGGTGTCAGTATCACAAGCAGATGCGAAAATTGAGTCCACAATTCGACAGGTGGCAGAGGAAATTTGTCACTACCAAATTAGTTCTGAGGAAATGGACAAAGATATGGAGGCGGATTTAGGTGTAGATTCCCTGGAACGTATCCGCATTATTACCCGCTTGGAAAAGCTAATTGGGAAAGTCGATCGCCAAGCGTTACTAAGTTGCAGGAGTTTGCAAGAAATGGTAAATACACTCAGCGAATTTTAGATTTTAAATAGGACTTACGCAAGTGTCACAAAGAATAAAAGCTTTTAGTTTGTAGTCAGGGATTCAGCCCTGATGAAAGAGGACTAAAGTCCAATAGGGTTCACAAAAGGGCTGAAACTCTTTTTTTTACGAACCACAGAGGCGCAGAGAACACAGAGCGTAAGAGAAATAGTAGGTTGGGTTGAGTGTAAGCGAAACCCAACAAAGCCTTGATAATGTTGGGTTTCGTTCCTCAACCCAACCTACGCAAATTTATTTTTACGGCTTAACCCAAGGGTATTGAGAATAGATCTAAAATCCAAAATTTAAAACTTTACTAGGAAATTATTGAGATGAGCAATATTACAGAAATTCCTTACCTGAAAATTGTAGAACAGGTTCAGCAAACACCGGAAGCGATCGCAGTTCTACATCAACAAACTAAACTTACTTACGCCCAGTTACATCGCCTTTCTAATCAGCTGGCCAATTATTTGCGGACTCAGGGTGTAGGGCCAAACACTCTTGTTGGCATCATGACACAGCGCAATCCTTTAATGCTAGTGGGAATTTTGGGGATTCTCAAGGCTGGTGGGGCTTATGTTCCTCTTGACCCCTCCTACCCAGGCGATCGCATTCGTTACATTCTCGAACACGCCAAGATTGACACTTTGCTAACTGAGTATCAAGTAACTAACAAACTTGAAGAGTGTTTGAATGCAGCGTCACCATTGCATACTTTGCTGTTTTTAGACGATGGCGACACGTTCAGTCCCAGCAAAAAACTAAACTTACTTAGTAAAGATACTTGGTCTACTTTCTCAGATCAAGATCCGCCCTATACTAATGATGCCGATGATTTGATGACGGTTCTATATACTTCTGGCTCCACCGGACGCCCCAAAGGAGTAATGCTCAACCATCGGGGTTATATGAACCGCCTGCGCTGGATGCAAAATACATTCAGCCTGAAACCTGGAGACAGAGTTGCTCAAAAAACTTCTTTCTGTTTCGATATCTCCGTTTGGGAACTTTTCTGGACGTTGATGGAGGGAGCGACTATTTGCCCAGTAGAAAGGGAAACAGTGATCAATCCTTGGAAATTCGCTCAGTGGATTAAGGATACCCAAATCAATGTTATGCACTTCGTACCTTCATTGTTTGGCGAATTTATCAGTGCTTTAGAAGATGAATCTTGGGAATTTCCTGGCTTGCGCTGGTTAATTTTTAGTGGTGAAGCTTTGCCTTTACCTTTTATCCAACGTTGGATTGACAAGTATGGAACGGATACTGGACTAGCAAATCTCTATGGGCCAACTGAGGCATCCATTGACGTGACTGCTCATATTATTGAGCAACGTCCTAATGAACAGGTGACTAATCAAATTCCCATCGGCAAAGCCATTGATAATGTTTACATCAAGATTCTAGATGAGCAAATGCAGCCAGTGGTACCTGGGCATTTGGGAGAACTTTGGATTGGAGGTGTACAACTTGCCAAAGGTTACTTAAATGATTTGCAACGCACATCAGAAGCTTTTCGCCTCAATCCCTTTCCCCAGATTCCCGGACAGTATCTCTATCGGACTGGGGATTTGGCGAAGGAATTGCCAGACGGTAGTTTTGAATATCACGGACGGATTGACAACCAGGTAAAAATTCGGGGTTTTCGTGTAGAACTAGGAGAAATTGAGAGCGTTCTTAATACTCATCCAGCAGTGCGCGAAGCCGCAGTTTTAGCTGTAGATTATGGGGCTGGGCAGAAGAGATTGATCGCTTGGTTGTCTGGAAACAAGGTGGATAATCGACAAATCAAGGAACATCTCTCCCAACTACTGCCTGATTATATGATTCCCCAACGTGTGGAATGGTTGCCCAGTCTGCCTAAAAATCATAATGGCAAGCTGGATCGTAACGCTCTCCAGGCGCTGCCCAATAAGAGTCAGCCGAAACCAAAACCGGGTGAAACCATTGATGCTGCTCAAGAATACTTACCACTGGGGCCAGCGCAGCAATGGCTGGTGACATACTTCGAGCCTCCCTATCAGTGGACGGGGTATACACGTTTTCGCTACCGCCAAGCTTTGAATCTGGACGTTTTCAACAAAGCTTTCAACTTGATGATGGCACGGCATCCTGCTTTGCGTACTTTGTTTGTACAACGCAATGGAGAATGGCAGCAGCAAATCATGGGTACAGAAAAGCAATTTCCTGTAGATTTCTTTGATGGTAGTCACCTGAGTGCAGCCGGGCGCGATCGCGAAATTCGCTCTCGCATAGAGCAAAGCAGTCAAAAACTGCGTCTTGAAGAGTGGCCGCTATTAGCAACAATCGTAGTCAAAGTTGATGAATCAACCTCCGACATCACCATGATTGCCCACCATATCATCGCTGATATGCTGAGTACAACTGTCCTATTTAAAGAACTTTGGTACGCTTACGACCAGATTTTGGTGGGTGGTGTGCCTAGTTTTGAAAACCCCTCGCCACCTTCCTACGCAGATTTTGTCCGTCTGCTTGTGGAAGAAGACAAAAAAGGAGCTTTGTCCAGCCATGTTGATTATTGGAAATCTCAATTTCCTTCTCGACAATATGCGTTTTATGTTCCCTTTGACCATGTCAAGGGGACTAACATCGAAGCTTCTGCTGCTACTGAACGATTCACTCTCACCAAAGCTCACAGTGACACACTGTTACGCAAAGCTAAACAGCACTATGGTTGCAATCTTTATACACTTTTACTTGCTCCCTTATATCAACTGACGGCTGTTTGGTGTGGCACTTCTTGGGTAGTATTGAGTCATCGTAGCCACGGTAGAGATTTGGGCGATAACCAAATTTTCTGGGAAAGCTTTGGTAACTTCGCAGTAAATTTCCCCGTTGGGGTGATGATAAACTATGAGGAAAAGTGGGAGAAAACCATCAACCATATCAAAGATGGTTTTGATGCACTGCCAATGAACGGCGTCACCTTTGATTGGATATGCGATCGCTTGCCAAATTATATCTATCCTGATGCTAATCTGACATCGATTAGAGCCAATTACCTGGGAAATCGCACCCAACCTGTGTTTGATTTGTTTGAGTTCATTGAGGAAGACCGCGATCGGCGTTTGTCCCCTCCTGAACAAAAACGCACAACCTTGTTAGAGTTCTTCTTTTCCATTATCGATGGCATTTTCCATTTAGAAATCGAATACTCTCGCAATTTTCATCTTCCTGCAACCATCAATCAATTGGGCAAGCAATACTTGGATCTGATAGAGAATATGCTTGCAGTTATATCGCCAATAGAAGAAGGCGTTCGGCAGCGCAAATAACTCTAGGGAGTACTTGTGACGCAAGTCGTCGTTGCTGTTTACTCGAATGCTCAAAATAATTCCTCCATTCCTGGATTCAGCAACGCCAACATATTACTCTGACTGCAAATATATAACTCAATACAGTTGAGTTAAGCATTTCTTTGTTCTCTTTCTTTGCGTTCTTGGCGTCCTTGGCGTCCTTGGCGGTTCGTTAAAAAAATTGACTTTGGCAAAAAGTTTTAGCCTTAACTGAACTGTATTGATATATAACTTTACCAAAACAATGCAGGAAATTTCTTCAAAAGCATCAACTTCTCCGTTTTCCATAGGTTTACCAGCCTTATATATTATCGGTTTTATTTCCGGTATTTCTATGGGGCTGTTTACTCCCTTTATCTCAACGCTCATGGCTCAACATCAAGTTGATGATGTCTGGATTGGAGCTAATTCCACAGTATACTTTATGTCGATAACTCTGGGCGCACCCTTGGTGGCATATATATTGCGTCAATTAGGCTTGCGTAAAA
>NZ_JAIVFV010000044.1 GCF_020829445.1 Nostoc sp. CHAB 5836 | reverse complement strand
CTCGTTAGCCCTACCCCAAACAGGGTCAAATTAGGATTTTGCTGTATTCGCCGCCACAGATTCGGCGACTGGTTGGTTTGATCTGGGGCTAATTCTTCGTTTCCCTCTTGCCATTCTTCTGCTTGATAAATGGGGTTATATAATCTCAAATAGTTGTCTTTTTTGACTACCAAACCTGATAGCCTTAATTCGGTTTGTTCAGGAGTGCCATCTATAATAACTCCTTGACTTGAGTGTAAAACTTGCTGATATAATCCGAGTAATCTGCCAGCTTTTTGTTCATTTCGTAGCAGGCGATCGCGGATTGTTCGTAAATGCTCTGGTTCGTCTTGGGCTGACCAGTTTTGAATAATATAATGATCAACTAACTGAGCAACACTACTATAGCTATCTTCAGGATATTGCACAATTAAACTGCATAACTTCTGAGTAAGAAATGGTTGTCCAGCAGTCCAAGTTAAGACATCTTTTAATACCGCTTCTGGATCAGCTACCTGATCCGCCAACCCTGGAATTAAGGCATCTTTTGCCTCTGTAAAGCTAAACCCAGTTAGTTCTATTGAACTACCAATATTAAAGGGTGTGCGTTCTCTTTCTTG
This sequence comes from Nostoc sp. CHAB 5836, assembly GCF_020829445.1. Taxonomy (GTDB): domain Bacteria; phylum Cyanobacteriota; class Cyanobacteriia; order Cyanobacteriales; family Nostocaceae; genus Nostoc. The sequence goes on along the minus strand of NZ_JAIVFV010000044.1, from coordinate 44,413 downwards.
AATCAAATCTCCCGGTGTGGCTACCCCTAACAAACAAAAAGTTAAACGCTCATATTTAGGAAATTCAGCCCGGAGATTATAACAAGCACGAATTAAAGCAAAAAAATCATCTTTGAATTTACTTGAAATTAGGGTGTCAATTTCATCAATAAAAATCACAATATGGGATGTAAATTTATTTAGAAGTAATGACTCTAAAAGTAAGTTTAATCTCTGGCTCTCAGTCCAACAATCATGCTGTAACCACCAGCTATTCAAGTCTATGTCATCTATTTCAAAACTAGATAATAACTGATTGGCAAATCCTTTATACCATTTGGATGCACTGGTATGACTACCAAGGAGAGTTAAATCAATAGAAGCACATTTAATTCCGACTGCTCTAAGTTTTTTGATTGTTTGAACTCGCAAACTAGATTTACCCATTTGACGCGAGTTAAATACAAAACAATATTCCCCAGCTTTCAGCAGTTGAAAAATTTGTGCATCTGCTTTGCGGACAACATAGGTACGATGATTAGCATTTAAACTACCACCGACTTTATAATAGTTGTTAAATTCCATTTTCCCTCCGCGCTCTTGGCGTCTTGGCGGTTCGTTTAAAAAATTATGTTTTCCGGCTCATCAACCGAAACTTATTACAAGCGAACGCCAAAATATTGATGATACAATCGACAACGTGGCATGACATAATTATTGCTAAACTTAATCACCCCCATACTATCCAATTGATAAATTTGCCGATTTTTACGCTCTACTTTAATCCCTTGAGTATTAGATACTATCTCTTGAAATACCCTTCCCAACTCTTGATTTTCTTGAAATGTCTCTAAATGTCGGCGTAAGTGTTCGCTATAAATCCCCGTATCTGTAGTAGCCTGTTGTAGCAATTCTCTAATACTTGCATCCTGAGATACCAAATAATAAAGCGCTAACCGCACCAAATAAGGATGTCCCCCCACTAAAGACATAAGCGGAAGAATATTTTTACTATCCAATCCATGTCGAATAGCTAAACTCTTCACCTGTTCTTCAGTAAATTCTTCCAATTTAATTGGTAACCCGACATTAAAAGGAGATTGATTAATATCTAAACGTCCATAATCTTCCGTAGAATGTGCTACGATTATTCTTAATTTCTCCCATGTTTCTGACTCATTAGCATTTTCATTCCAATTACGCAACATCGGAAAAAAGTTTCCATAAATTTCTGGATATTCAAATAATTTATCTACCTCATCTAAAGCTAAAACTAAAACACCATCTAATTGTTTGAGTAAACTTTGAAATATTAAAGTACAATTCACCATACTGGGAGTATCTTTATCCCATAGAGATAATGGAGGTGCTGAAGGTAATTGATTAATGACATAAGCATAAAAACTGCGGAGAAAGTCATTAGCGTTCAGAAATTTATTTGCTTCTATTAAGCTAAAATTCAAATAAACTGTACTATAATTACTTTTCTTAGCTTCCGCGATAATTCTCTTCAGCAACGAAGTTTTACCCATTTGCTTAGGTGCTTTAATCCGAATTAGTGCGCCTGGTTCTTTCACCGCAATATAACAACGAGATTCAATGGGAGAACGTTCTTGATAAAAAGCAGAATTTAGTGGTTCCGGGCCTTCTGGAAAGCGGATATTCTGGATGATGTGTCCACATTTTTCTAAAGCTTTCACACTAACTAACTCTGGCTTGTATTTAGCGAATATTTCAATCAAATTACACCGATAATCTGGTTCAGTTTCCGGGGGAAAGCCAAATTTTGTAGAGATATTTCTTAGTTGATGGCTGGCTGTAGAACGATGAGTAGCACCAAGTTCTCTAGCTATCTGTTCATCTGTTTGTCCAGCTAAAAATGAAGGTAAAACCTTTTTCTGCTTTGGAGTTAATTCCTCTTGATATATTTTTTCAAATTTCTTTTGATTGATAACCATTTTTCTAGTTATATCCCATCTATATTTTGACCCCTCTCCAAACCTCTCCCCGTTGGCGTCAGCCTGTCGTTAGACAAGCGGAGAGAGGCTTTGAAACACAGTTTTATTTTTTCTATTTACAAACAATAATGGCAATGCCCGTAACACAGCCGAGATTTTGCTAAAAATGATACCATTATTTTGCCTTGATGCCAAATCAACGAATAGATAAATTCGAGCAATGTAGTTTTCAATCATAAGTGTCAAATCAATCAGGAATTTTTGGGCTACTTGACTTGGTGTCACTCATCGAGATTAGATTGTTTTAGTAGCAGTTATATTTCTCTAGCAACAAAATAATGTGGATGAAAACAAGACAAGTAGTGAGCATGAAGAAATTTCATATTTACTTTAGCAAGTCTCAGTTATAAACTGACAATGGTGAAGAAAACTTCACCTCAATATCTGTGAGACTAAAATAAATGAACTTTTTATCAAATATAGAGTTGTCTGTAAATTTGATTTTAAGATAAATCTCAAGAATCAAGTTTGATTTTTATTTGTACTGATTGTGCTGGTTTTGAGAAAATATCTGATACGCAATTATTTCAAAAGCCTTGTTTTTCCAGATTTACCAAGAAAATTATGCAACTCAAACCAATCATTTCTCTATTCACTGGCTGTGCTTTGACTGCTGTTTGCATTACTTCTATAGTTAGTCAAGCCAAAGCTGATGATGAAGTTCGTTTTATCTGTGCTTCGGGTTATGACCAAGCAACTAATCTACGCTTTCCTACTACTTATGCTTGGACGGAACGGGGGAAAATTGCCATTATACGTTGGAAATATGCGTGGTTTAATAGTCAGACTGTTACCCCAGAAGAGAGGTGTAAACAAGTATCGTCTCGATTCCAGACTGCTTACAACAATCAAAGTCTGGCTTATATCGCCAACGGTACTGAGAATAATCAACCAGTAATTTGCACAGCCAAACAAGAAGATGCTGCTTGCGATACCACACTGTTAACTCTACGACCTGAAGACGATCCTCTACAGATTCTCGATGATCTCAAAGACATTCTTAGAGGACGTGCCACTAAACCAGTAGAGCATAGTTCTAAACAACAACCAGTTTACTACAAAATTGACATCAATAAATTTCTGCAAACAGCCCCGGTTGAGAAGGAATAAGATCAATTTTGGCTAAATACAGCCTTGTAAAACTCTGCGTTCCTCTGCATTTCAAAATCAACCATCAATTCGCCACGATTTTATACAAAATACTAAATTTTGGCGTTGCTGATTGAAGGTATGAAAAACTCACGCAGAAGCGCAGAGAGTGTATACACAAGTCTGAAATAGTCTACTCATCTGGGTTTCGGCGTAAGTTTTACCCCACCCTAACCCTCCCCTTATAAAGGGGAGGGAACTAGATTTCCGGTTTCCCCCCTTTATAAGGGGGGATTAAGGGGGGTAGATTTAGGATACATTTGCAAAACTGAGATGCTCCTGAAGAATTTCTACTCTTATTAAGCAAAACCTGAATTTTATCTAAATACAAAAATGAACAAACTCAATTCGTTGATTATCGCCATCTTAAGCACTTGCTTCCTACTACCTATCACCGACGCGGCGACAGCCCAGCAATTAGCTAATCAACCTACTTCTGTATTGGCAAATAGTAGCTTATCCGCCGAAAAAATTCGTCAGTTAGCTCAAGCTGTGACTGTCAAAGTTTTAAGTAATCATAAAGGTGGAAGTGGAGTATTAATCAACAAACAAGGGACAACTTACACCGTCCTCAGCAATGCCCATGTTATTAGTAATAAGAAAAGCCATAGAATTCAAACACCTGATGGGAAAATATATATAGCTACAGTTATTAGTCAAGGTGATTCTTTAAAAGGTAATGATTTAGCCGTCTTACAGTTTAAATCTCAAGAAAACTATCAAATCGTCGCTTTAGCTAGCAACTCAAATATATCAGAAAATCAGTCAGTATTTGCTGCTGGCTTTCCTGAAGATAGTCCAGAATTAGTTATCAATAATGGTAAAATCTCCCTGTTATCTACTCAACCATTAGTTGGGGGTTATCAGATTGGTTATACCAACGAGATTAGACAAGGTATGAGTGGAGGGGCTTTATTAAATCAAGCAGGTGAATTAATCGGGATAAATGGATTAACAAACAATGCCATTTTAAATGAGGCTTATTCTTATCAAGATGGAACTCGACCGAGTGCTGAACTTGTTCAGCAATTGCGACAACTGAGTTTTGCCGTTCCCATTCAAACTTTAGCCAAAGTTGCACCCAATTTAGCAATTATTCCTCCACAATGGCGCAATCAGCAACAAGCTACAAGACCAACAGGTAACACATTCGTTGATAAAGTTGATCGTATTGCTCAACAGATTACTGTAAGAATTGATTCCAAAAATAATGGCAATGGTTCAGGAGTAATTATTGCTAAACAAGGTGATACTTACTATGTAGTCACTGCACTTCATGTAGTAAAAAATCTAGATAATTATGAAATTATTGCCCCAGATGGCAAGCAGTATGCAGTACAGCCGGAGAATATTGTTAAGCCAGAGGGATTAGACTTAGCACTTGTTAAGTTTACTAGCAATCAAACTTATGCAGTTGCCACAATTGCTAAATATAACCTGTATTATTCCTGGGGAAAAAAAACCTGGATATTTCTCTCTGGATTTCCTCAACAAGCAGCAGGAAAAAGAAAACTGACAGCAGGGTTTCGTAGTTATAACAGAGCATCAATATTTATTCGTGCAGAAAGCTTAGATTATTTAAATAATCTTATTGATGCAGGTTACGACTTGGGTTACACAAATCTGACACAACCTGGAATGAGTGGGGGAGCAGTATTAGATGCACTAGGACAAGTAATTGGCATTAATACAAGTATTGAACCCAAAGGAATGGGGGAAAAACAAGAATTAGGGTTAGGTTTAGGAGTCCCAATTAATAGCATTTTCGGTTTGCTGACAAAATCTGGATTGAAACCAGAACTGTTAAAGGTAGTAACTCAAGTACCCCCTAAACTAACAGAAACAGAAATTAATACACTAAAAAATCATCCTTTATTTGTTACTCAAAAGCCTTCACAAAATGCTACTGAGTACGATTGGCTAAATTATGGTAATCAATTGTGGCGTTTAGAGAAATACTCGGAATCTGTGGCAGCTTTCGAGCAAGCAATTAAGCTCAAACCAGATTTTTATGAAGCTTATTTTGCTCTTGGTGTAAGGGAATATGCCCAGGAAAAATATCCACAAGCCTTAGTAGCTTTCGAGCAAGCAATCAAAATTAACCCCGATTATGATAAAGTTTGGTTTTACAAATCTCAAACACTATACTATTTTGAAAAATACCCAGAGGCACTAGCAGCAATTGACAAGGCAATTGAATACAATAGTAGCAATGTTGGCTATTATGTACAACGCGGTCTGGTACTTAGCGAATCAAAACGCTACCCGGAAGCTCTCGCGGCGGTGACTAAAGCAATTGAGATGAAACCGCTATATTCATTCTACCGATTACGGGCTATTATCCGCAGTAAATCGAAAGATTATCAAGCAGCATTAGCAGATTATAACCAAGCGATTAAACTCCAACCTGATGATGCTATGAACTATTATTCACGGGCTGCTTTTTATTCTTGGTATTTGTTAAATTCTCAAGCAGCACTGGCAGATTTTAATCAAGTTATTAAACTTCAACCTGATGATGCTTATGGCTATCAAGCACGGGGTAATGTTTATTTCCAGTTAAAAAATTATCAAGCAGCGTTAGCAGATTCTAATCAAGCAATTAAACTCTATAGTCAAGAGATTAAACTCCAACCTGATAATGCTAGTAACTATAGTTCACGGGGTGATGTTTATTCGCGGTTAGAGAATTATCAAGCGGCATTAGCAGATTTTAATCAAGCGATTAAACTCGAACCTGATGATGCTAGTAACTATAGTTCACGGGGTTATGTTTATTTTGAGTTAAACAATTATCAAGCAGCATTAGCAGATTTTAATCAAGCGATTAAACTTCATGATGAGTATAACGTGTCTATCGTGTATTTGGGACGGGCTATGTTTTATTTCCAGTTAAACAATTATCAAGCAGCATTAGCAGATTTTAATCAAGCGATTAAACTTGAATCCGATCGTGCTATTTCCTATAGGTTCCGGGGTGTTGTTTATTCGCGGTTAGAGAATTATCAAGCAGCATTAACAGATTTTAATCAAGCGATTAAACTTCAACCTGATGATGCTGAGGGCTATACATGGCGCGGCGATCTTTATTTGAAGTTAAAAAATAATCAAGCAGCATTAGCAGATTTTAATCAAGCGATTAAACTTCAACCTAATGATGCTAATAGCTATAGATCACGGGGCGATGTTTATTTAGAATTGAAAAATCATCAAGCAGCACTTACAGATTTTAATCAAGCAATTAAACTCTATAGTCAAGCGATTCAACTGCAACCTGCTAATAGCTATAGATTGCGGGGTAATGTTTATTCAACCTTAAAAAATAATCAAGCAGCATTAGCAGATTACAATCAAGCAATTAAACTCCAACCTGATGATGCTAGTAACTATAGATTGCGGGGTGGTGTTTATTCAACCTTAAAAAATAATCAAGCAGCATTAGCAGATTACAATCAAGCGATTAAACTCGAACCTGATAATGCTGATAGCTATAGATTGCGGGGTAATGTTTATTCGCGGTTAAGAAATAATCAAGCAGCATTAGCAGATTATAATCAAGCAATTAAACTCGAACCTGATAATGCTGATAGCTATAGATTGCGGGGTATTGTTTATTCGCTGTTAAAAAATTATCAAGCAGAATTAGCAGATTATAATCAAGCAATTAAACTCGAACCTGATGATGCTAGTAACTATCGTTCACGGGGTAGTGTTTATTCGCTGTTAGAAAATTATCAAGCAGCATTAGCAGATTATAATCAAGCGATTAAACTTGAACCTGATAATGCTGATGGCTATAGTTCACGGGGCGATGTTTATTTAAATTTGAAAAATAATCAAGCAGCACTTACAGATTTTAATCAAGTAATTAAACTCTATAGTCAAGAGATTAAACTCCAACCTGATAATGCTAGTAATTATCGTTCACGGGGTAAGGTTTATTCGCAGTTAAAAAATCATCAAGCAGCATTAGCAGATTTTAATCAAGCGATTAAACTCAAACCTGATGATCCTAGTAACTATAGTTCACGGGGTGATGTTTATTCGGACTTAAAAAATTATCAAGCAGCACTTGCAGATTTTAATCAAGTGATTAAGTTCCAACCTGATGATCCTAGTAACTATCGTTCACGGGGTGATGTTCATGTTAAGTTAAACAATTATCAAGTAGCATTAGCAGATTATAATCAAGCGATTAAACTCCAACCTGATAATGTCAACGCCTACTTTTTCCGGGGCAATGTTCATGTTAAGTTAAAAGATTATCAGGGAGCATTAGCAGATTTTAATCAAGGAATTAAACTCCAACCTGATAATGCCAACGCCTACTTTTTGCGGGGTTATGTTCATGTTGATTTAAAAGATTATCAGAGAGCATTAGCAGATTTTAATCAAGCAGTTAAACTCCAACCTGATAATGCTAACGCCTACTTTTGGCGGGGCGTTATGTACCAGAAACAAGGTAATGATAATGCCGCATTAACAGATTATAATCAGGCGATCGCTAAAGATGGAAAATTAGTAGCACCTATCATCAATATTGGCAACATCAAATACGAAGAAGGAGATATAGAAGGAGCAATACAGCAGTGGGAAAAAGCAGTTCAAATTAATGGTAGTGTAGCAGAACCACAAATGGCATTAGCCGTTGCTTTATATGCCAAAGGTGAGGAACAAAAAGCTTTAAACATGGCACAAGCAGCACTGCGCTTGGATAAAAGCTGGGCTAATGTTGAAGTTCTCAAACAAAATCTTTGGGGGACGCGCTTGGTTGCAGAAGCACAAAAACTATTTTCTCATCCTACTATCCAAGCATTGCGAACAAAGCAGCCTTAAACACAGGCATTGAGAACAAGATCCCCGACTTCTCTAAGAGGATGTTTGAAAAGTCCTCTTGTCGGTAACAAAACGTTTTAGATCCCCCTAAATCCCCCGATAAATTGGGGGACTTTGATTCTTCCCCCTTTTTAAGGGGGGCTAGGGCGTGTTTTCAAACCTTTCTTTAAGCACCTCAGTCTTTGGAGATCCCCCCAACCCCCCTTAAGAAGGGGGGCTTTTAGAGTTTCTTTTTCCCCCCTTCTTAAGGGGGGCTAGGGGGGATCAACAAGTACCTAAAATCACAGTCAAATACTTTTCAAACAACCTCTAAGAAGTCGGGGATCTGAGTGTACTACACAAAATAATTGTTATGTTTTCTACTCAAACGGGGGCAAATTATTGGGGTCAATACCCTGAGATTGTAAATAAGCAATCAGTCGTTCTTTTTGCTGGCGTTCTTGTTGGGCGCGTTGACGTTCTTGTTCGGCACGTTGGCGTTCTTGTTCAGTTCTTTGGCGTTCTTGTTCAATCTGTTCCACAGCCCAAGGTAACAAATTACCAGTTTCATCCCACCAGCGCAACCAATAACCAGTACGAGTTTCTTTTGTTCCTTGCCATGTTCCCAAAAATAAGCCCATTGTATCAATCCAATGACGACCATTTTCGTCGGGTAGTTTTAACTCATAGCGTTGATTCTCCAGTTGATAAAATTCCAATAAACCGCCATCTGGTTCAAAAATTATGTAGATGGGAATCTGCAAAATTTGCTCGTAGAAAAACCATTTCCCTGGTGGATAAGTTCGCTTCACCGAATATTCTCCACCCTCAGTATCGGATAGAAATTCCATCGTGATCGCCGGGATATCTCCTTCTAAATTTGGTGTATAACTTTTGCGATCGCCCACAACTTGATTAACCGATGGAATATAAACCCAGTCAGGTGCTTTAAGTATTAATTGCTCATTGACAGTCGCACAAAGACCAAAATTTGAGGCGATCAACATCTGGGGTTGGATGAATCCGCTGATTTCTAAGCTTTCACGCAAAGCACCAGCCAAAATTGGCTGACCGGTATTCTCCACTGGTTCATCCTCTAATTTAAAATCTTTGGGTAAGGCTGACCAAGTTATTACCAATTTATTTGACGATTTGGCTTCGCCCAGTTGGGTTGCCATAAACACATCATGAATGTAAGTTTATTCTTCAATTGTATCAACATCCATTGCAACCTACTCTTAAACCTCTCTCTGGGCAATACTGCTCGGTTAAGCCCAAAAACCTTAACCCGTGTAGGTTGGGTTGAGGAACGAAACCCAACCTACAGGGGGGCTTTGTTGGGTTTCGCAGAGCCTCAACCCAACCTACGATTTTCCAAAACCTACGCAGTATTGTCTCTCTGGGGGTCTAGGAGTAGCCTCAGACTGAAGTCTGTTAGCGAAACTGAAGCTGATAATGTTGAAAAAAACTTCACTCAAATAGTCTAATATCTTCCATTGGTGAATTTATTCTCAAATTGCGAGTTGGTTTGGTGAATCAGAATAAGATACTTGCTAGTAGAAGAAGTAAAATATTTTATCTCTCACGCAGAAGCGCAGAGAAGAGTAGGAAAAGAACGATTTTTAAAACTGTCTTGTGAGCATAAAGCACGTAGATTTTTTGTTGCTAAGATTATTTCACTTATTAAGGATGGTTGAAAAATGAACAGAAAATTTTTAACAATAGGAACTTCAGCAATTCTGACAACTTTTATTGGGGGAGTTTGTATTAGTAGTTTATTTTGTTGTCAACGACCTGCTATTGCCAAAAGCCCTCAAGAATGTGAACTTATTTTATTAGGCAAACAGGCTGAAAAAATCAAATCAACTATTATTGTCGCCGAAAATTCTGAAGAACAAAACCGGGTTCAGCTATATGCAAAAGCGAGTTCATCTGTAGTTGCGATCGCCACTGGTTTCGGACATGGTAGTGGTTTTATTGTCAGTCCAGATGGTCTAGTTTTAACTAATGCTCACGTTGTCCAAGATAGTGCTAAAACTGTTGCAATCGTGCTAGCTGATGGCACACAAGTTTTAGCTGATGTGGTTGGTTTTGCATCTGGAGGTTTAGATTTAGCCGCACTCAAGATTCGCAATCAAAAAAATCTACCCTACCTGCGTTTAGCTACTCCTGGTTCAGCACGAGTAGGTCAATCTGTCTATGCTATTGGTACTCCCCTGAGTCTGGAATTACAAAATACTTTGACTTATGGTGTTATCAGTCGCATTGATCCAAAATTGGGCTTAATTCAACATGATGCAGCTGTAAATCCCGGCAATTCCGGAGGGCCATTGCTCAACTCTAATGGGCAGGTAATTGGTGTCAACAGTGCAATTTTCAATGATACCGAAATTAAAAGATTTATTGGCATTAGTTTTGCAATTCCTACAGAATTAATCCAGCCTTTTTTGGTAGCTGTGGAACAAGGTAATGCTCAGTTAGCAAGTGGACGTCAACCACCTAGTAATAATGAAGATACCGATTTACCCTTGGATGGTAAAGTTGTACAAGCGAGTCTGAAAAATGGCGATCGCACTTTACCAAACAACAGTTATTTTCATACTTATGTCTTTGAAGGCAAAGCAGGTCAACAGGTGACTATTGAGATGAATAGTCAGCAAATAGACCCTCATTTGTACTTGCTACTTCCTGCTAAACAACGGTTATTGGCGGAAAATGATGACATTTCTCCCAAGGATTTTAATGCTAGATTGACTGTTACTTTACCAGAAAATGGTATCTATTATCTCTTGGCTAACACTTTTGAAGCCGGAGAGTCTGGTAGTTACAGTTTACGGGCAGCGATATCAAAGCCTCTTGACAAAGGACTTACAGCCTTAACTTGTCACCAATGCGCCGCACCTGTCACATAGCTAGTAACAAATTAGACTTTTCAAACATCCTTTTATCCAAAACTCTTGTAGAGACGTAGCAGTGCTACGTCTCTACATTTTCTACTTGATATTCTTTAATAGGACTTACGCAATAACTCTCTGAAACTCTTATTCCTTTGTGTCTTTTGCGTCCTTCTCCCTTGGCGCTAGTAGTCCACCAGAGCAACTTTGATGGGTGAATAAGTTCGTAGTAAGGACTTTAGTCCTTGATTTGAGCGCTAAAGCGCTCACTACAAACCAAGCATTGTTGACTTGGTGGACTACTAGCCTCTCACGAGTGGGAGAAGGGGAGATGCACTCGCGTTTGCGGTTCGTTTTTTCATTATTTTGCGTAAGTCCTGTTTAATTGTGCTAATTATGGGTAAGAAATTACGAGGTGTGGAATTTTCTTACTTTACGCAATGTGCGACTTATTCTTGGAACCCCGCTTTCATTCCTCTCCCCCACAGTCCGAGAGGCTTTGATTTTTGCTCCCCTTCCCTCGTAGGGAAGGGGTTGGGAGTTAGGTTTGAGAGAAAGTCGCACATCGCGTTACTTTGGTATTTTTTAAGCGCTGCCAGCCGGAGCCAATTCAAATCGTTGCCATTGTGAACCTTCAGACCAGTAGGCATTCTGGATAGAGCCATTTGTCCCAATCCACCATACTTCCAGACTGTTGGGAATCCTCGACACAGCAGTGATGTCACCATTAACTGAAGCACTGTCTGGTGGAGCCAATTCAAATCGTTGCCATTGTGAACCTTCAGACCAGTAAGCATCCTGGATAGAGCCATTTATTCCAATCCACCATACTTCCAGACTGTTAGGAATCCTTGACACAGCAGTGATTTCACCATTAATTGCAGCACTACCTCCTGGAGCTAATTCAAATCGTTGCCATTGTGACCCTTCAGACCAGTAAGCATCCTGGATAGAGCCATTTGCCGCTATCCACCATATTTCCAGACTGTTGGGGATTCTCGATACAGCAGTGATCCCACCATTAATTGAAGCACTACCTCCTGGAGCTAATTCAAATCGTTGCCATTGTGACCCTTCAGACCAGTAAGCATCCTGGATAGAGCCATTTGCCCCAATCCACCATACTTCCAGACTGTTAGAAATCCTCGACACAGCAGTGATTTCACCATTAACTGAAGCACTGCCTGGTGGAGCCAATTCAAATCGTTGCCATTGTGACCCCTCAGACCAGTAAGCATCCTGGATAGAGCCATTTACCCCAATCCACCATACTTCCAGACTGTTGGGAATCCTCGACACAGCAGTGATTGCACCATTAACTGAAGCACTGCCTGGCGGAGCCAATTCAAATCGTTGCCATTGTGAACCTTCCGACCAGTAAGCATCCTGGATAGAGCCATTTGCCGCTATCCACCATACTTCCAGACTTTTGGGAGTCCTCGACACAGCAGTCATTTTTACATTCGATCGCTGCGAAGAAAAGTTTGCCAATTGCCCTTGCACCGTTGTTGCCAATTGCGCTTGTACTGTTGTTGCATTGACATTGGCTGCCTGAGGAAATTTTGCCAATTGCTCTTGCACCGTTGTTGCTAATTGCCCTTGTACCGTTGTTGCATTGACATTGGCTACCTGGGGAAATTTTGCCAATTGCTCTTGCACCGTTGTTGCCAATTGCCCTTGCACTGCTGTTGCATTGACATTGGCTGCCTGAGGAGATTTTGCCAATTGCGCTTGTACCGTTGTTTCAAAGGTTAAAGACAGAAAAACAGCAGCAAACATTGACAACAGAAAAACAACGGTTAATTTGACACTTTTCTTTTTCATCAGTTATGCATTAACTAAATGTACTAGTAAATTCGTAAAAAGCTGATTATTAAGCTGTTCTACATTTAAATTGCATAAGTTGGGCGGGCTTTTCGGCCCATACCGCAAAAGTTATGTTTACTTCGATTATGCAAATTAGATGTTTTTTAGCTTATTTATATATGTTGAATTGAAACTTTTACTTGAAGTCTTTAAAAATAGATTGCTTCACTAATTAAAATTATGCTTTTTTAGGAACTTTTTGTAAAAATAGATACTATGCATTGTGTTAAAGCCTTTAAACTTTCTTTAGAGAAAATACCGTTAAATCCTGCTAAATATACATTTATTTAAAAAATCTACACAATTAGAGATTGTTTAAAAAGTGTTCTTCTGTGACTTTAAGCACTTTTAGATCCTCGTTAAACCAGACCAGTTGCTCAGGGATGAAACCCCCTATTCCCGTGCTGGGTTGGCTTTTTAAGCGGGAACCGGAAAATAAAATTCCCCCAATTTATCCGATTAGTTAAAATAATCTATAACTTTTGATACCAATAATAGGACTTTTCAAACATCCTCTTAGAGGCTGCTTCAGTCCTACAGAAGTTAAAAACCAGTTATTATATCAAATTTTAGTTAAGTCTTAATTAAATACTGTTTTAAAATCTGTTTACAGATTGCGTAAATGCCCTGATGTTTTATCTCCTTTTAATATCTGGTTCGACTTCAGTGTCATTTAACCTCCAATTTTTCTGCCCTAATAGCGATCGCACTACCCCAGAGTCGGAGTGCTTTTTTAGGCAAAATCTACGCAGTATTTGCGCGTAGGTGTAGCTGACTTAGACATCGCTACTAAGTAAATTTACGCGAAAAAATCAAAGTATGTTACGAAACGTAAATAGCCTTAAAATCTTTACTAGTGACCAATGACAAAGGACAAATGACAGCCTTAGCCAGTTAGCTTTAATTGCGCCGACCTACTTACTTTCTATATGCTAGATTTGGAGCGGGATAGTAATAAAGTTACAAAGCTATAGTTCAGGTTATATATGCCTGACTGGTTCGCCAACCTCTGGTATGAGCGTATACCGCCGAGTACTTTAAACTATATCGTTTGATTAGCTCAGTTGGTAGAGCTATCGACTCATAATCGATCCGTCATAGGTTCAAATCCTGTATCAAACCCCAAAAGAAAGTTAGCTCACTTGGTAGAGCGGTTGGCTAATAACCAATTGGTAACAGGTTCGATTCCTGTACTTTCCCCAACCCTGTCCGGGTCAAAAGACACTACTCTGTGGAAGTAGCAAATATGGTACGGGAGAAATCCCAAAACGGTTCAAGTCCGTAATTTTCCAAACTCTGCGGTGCAAGTGTTTTGCTGTCGGTCATTACTCGTAAGGGTGATGTTCGGTAGCCACAGTCAAGGAACTAGCGTAACTGTATTTCTCCCTAACTTGAGTATGTCCCTTCCTTTTCTACATCTAGTTTTTCTTTGAGGTTCTAGATTGGCAAAGCCAACGGCATATTTGAGCGCGGTTTGATTTTTCTAGATTGCCATAGAGTAGTCTGAAAATAGTAACAGCAATCTTAATCCAGTTTTGGAGAAGCTTTTACCCGCACCTGAGCTGTTAACACCTGCACTGGCAGAGTAAAAAATCTGATCAAATCTTCTTAGCTGGTTGCGATGACTACGCCCGCCGCACCCATCGCTTACCTAAAATTTCACGCTAATTATTTATGCAAATCAGTATGTGGGAAACTTTTTATATCAAACCTAACGAAATTGGCATCTTATATCATCGCAGTGACTTTAAGAAAATTTTGCAGCCCGGTACACATACATATTTTGGTCGGCATTGGCAAGTGAAAATTGCTGATCTCAATGAGCCGGAAGCTGAGATTGAAAACCTAGAACTGTTGTTGCGAAATCACGAAGCCGAACTGCAAGAACATTTATTAATTATCAGAACCGCATTCAACCAAGCTGCTTTAGTCCGCTACGGTCAGAATTGGGTAAGCGTTGCACCAAATCAATTGCGAGTTTTTTGGCGTGGTTTTATTGAGGTAGAGTCTCATCTCTTCAACTTAGAAGAAAGCTGGGAATTGCCTAGTTCCTTTGTGCAGCAATTGCGCTCATTTGCGTTGAATGGATTGAAGAAGTTCCAAATCTCAGAGTATGAGATTGGCTTACTATATCTGCAAAATAATTTTGTGCGACCTCTAGAACCAGGAGAATATGCTTTTTGGTCGGTAAATAGAGATGTTACAGTCAGGATTCTCAGCCGGATTATCCCTAACCCAGATTTTCCCCTGGAAGATGTACTCATTGAAAAACATCCCGACTTTATTGCTGCTTACTGTGAAACCGTGCAATTGCTGACTTCGCAGGTTGGAATTGTGCGATATCGAGGTAAAGTGATTTCTATTTTGCCACCCACTAGCCGCAAGTTGTTTTGGCAGGGTGTTGCAGTTGAAACTCTCGACATCAGCGCTGATGCTCAGTTACAGCCTACCTTAGTAGCTGAATTAGTTGAGGGTTCAACAGAAGTGAAATTGCTTAGTCGCAACTGTTTGCATATTTGCCAAGTTCCCGCTCAACACGTTGGACTAGTATACATTAATCAAGAGTTTCAAGGGGAGCGATCGCCAGGAGTACACGCTTGGTGGTTATTTGGACGCTCTTTTAAAACTGAAACTATCGACCTGAGACTGCAAAATATGGAAGTATCCGGCCAAGATATTCTCTCTAAAGATAAAGTACCTCTGCGGTTGAACTTGACGGCTGGCTTCCGCATACTCGACCCATTGACGGCAAAAAACGGGTTATCAGATATTTCTGGGTTCTTGTACAAAGAATTACAGTTTGCTTTGCGTGGTGCGGTTGGCGAACGCAACTTAGATACCTTATTAGAAGATAAAGGTGCAATTGATAGAAGTATATCTGAATACATTCGCCCCAAAGCCGCAGAATATGGAATTGAAGTAGATTCTGTAGGTGTGAAAGATATTATTTTACCTGGTGAAATTAAGACTATCTTAAGTAAGGTAGTGGAGGCAGAAAAAACCGCTCAAGCAAATGTAGTCAGACGTAGAGAAGAAACTGCTGCTACCCGCAGTATGCTAAACACTGCCAAAGTGATGGAGGATAATCCAGTTGCATTGCGTCTAAAGGAACTGGAAGTATTAGAGCGGATTGCAGAGAAAATTGATCGAATTCAAGTTAATGGCAGTTTGGATAGTATTTTAACAGACTTGATTCGGATGAATTCGTAGCGATTTGGTCATTAAAGATTAAGAGTTTGGTTAGGTCGCGTATTCATAAATTTAATGGTGACAAACTGTTTGCGATCGCGCCTAATCCCAATACCCTTGGGATAAGACTAAAACCCTTGTCCAGTGGACAGTGTAGAGACGTTGCAATGCAACGTCTCTACAGGCCTATGGTTCTCCAGAAAATCCTTAACCCAAGCGTATTGCGCCTAATCCAACCTGTAAAATTTACTTATTTCCGGTTAGCTCAAACCCTAAGTATATAGAGAAAAAAATATAATATTATGTTATTTATAAAATAATATTGTATATCAATAACGGGATATAGATAAAAATTTTACGTCTTTGGTGTAATAATACTTTGGAAGTATATATTCACACTCAGTCCGCATGAAAATAAATATATACTAGACATCTGGTGAAAAACAATGTAGAGACGTAGCACTGCTACATCTCTACAAGGGTTCTGGGTAACGCATATTTAATTTCACCAGATGGCTACTTTATAGATCAACTCTAATTTGGAGTCACTGCGATGTCAATTGATGAAGTTGAAAACCAACAAAAGAATGGTCTAGCTCAACCCGCTACAGACTTAATAGAAAACTTAGTAAAGGCAAAAGACAAGAAAAAATCTCAAAAATCCCAACGGATTTTTGATGGTAGCACAGAAGCTTTTGCCAAGAAAATTCCCAAAAAGACTTTTGAAACTGAACTAGAGCAACTCCAAATTGAGCTAGTTAAAATGCAATACTGGATAAAGCACGTCGGCTATCGGGTTGTTGTCATATTTGAAGGGCGCGATGCAGCTGGTAAAGGAGGAGTAATTAAACGCATTGCTGAACCACTCAATCCTCGTGGCTGTCGTGTAGTTGCTCTGGGAACTCCCTCTGATCGTGAGAAAACTCAGTGGTATTTTCAGCGTTACGTACAACATCTTCCCACAGCAGGTGAAATTGTTCTCTTCGATCGCAGTTGGTACAACCGAGCTGGAGTTGAACGGGTGATGGGTTTTTGTACTGAAGCAGAATATCAAGAATTCATGCAATCTTGCCCAGAATTTGAACGAATGCTGGTGCGATCGGGCATTGTTTTAATCAAGTACTGGTTCTCCGTCAGCGATGAAGAACAAGAGGAACGCTTTCTCTCTCGCAGTCACGATCCAGCAAGGCGTTGGAAACTCAGCCCAATGGATTTAGAGTCACGTAATCGCTGGGTGGAATACTCTAAAGCCAAAGATACCATGTTTGCTTACACAAATATTCCAGAAGCCCCCTGGTTTACGATTGAAGCAGATGATAAAAAACGTGCGCGGCTCAACTGCATTCATCATTTGTTGAGCAAAGTTCCTTACGAAGATATGACGCCCCCTCCCTTAGAACTTCCATCTAGACCTGTGGCACAGGATTATGTTCGCGCCCCTCGCAATGAGCAGTTTTTTGTGCCTCAAGTGTATTAAGCAACATTCTCGAGTCAAAACTATGGCGTACAGCGACTTTACTCTAGAAAAAGCTGCGGCTGTTTTGGGAATCACCACCCAAGAAGCCGATCTGTTTCCCAAGCTTGTACCTCTTACTATTCCTTCGTGGTTAAATGAAACTTTAGGAAAGCGAACCCAATTAGCTCTAATTAGTGAAAAGGCTCGGAGCGAATTTATTATTGTACCGATTTTACTAGCCTGTCGCGATCTCAGCCAAGATAGCTTGGCTATTTTCTCTGGACAAAGACTTGACGTTGATCCTGCACAGGGTTTGATTGGGGAATGTGATTTTATTTTAGCAATGGCTCCACCTTTACCACCGTTGCGTAGCCCAATTCTCACTGTTGTGGAAGCGAAGAAAAATGACGTTGAAGCTGGGTTAGGACAGTGCATCGCGCAAATGGTGGCGGCGGATTTATTTAATCGTTCATCTGGACAAACAGCAATACCCGTGTATGGATGCGTGACAACAGGAGAAGTTTGGCAATTTCTTCAACTTTCGCCAAAAGTGGCTTTGCTTGATAAGCAAAGATATTACTTGGATAACGTGGGAGCCATTTTGGCAATTGTACAGACAATGGTTCAGCAATTCAGTAGTTAATTGGTGTAAGACTTGGAAGGAGTAATGCAAAGCTACAAATTCCTAAAAAATTCTCATCTAGCCCGCCTCAGAATGAATTCACCAGTCTAATAGCGAAAAGACTACTGAGAAAAGGTTATAGTCGGTTTTAACGGACTTTAGCTATGATCCCCGAACTTCAGTTCCGGCTGGTTTATTAACACGCAATCATCGGGATTTTAGCAAAGTACCGGGATTGTTAATAGAGGTAGTAACAGTTTAATGCGACACCGATAGCGTAGCGTTAGCGGTAGCGAGTCCGCGAGCGTCCGCAGGAGCGTCACAGCCCGTCGTAGACATCGCCTAGTTTATTGTCGAGTGAGGGCGTAGGCGAACGCGAAGAGCGTCTCGTAGAGAAGCTCCTCGCAGACATCCCTACAAGGGGTTACTTCTTGTGCATCTCGCACACCACTCCTAAATATACAGTGAAGGTAGTTTTGAACTTTGTCTTACTGTGCGTTTTAGAATGTCTAATTCTTATGTATCTCACACACAATCTCTAAATATGCAGTAGCGTGTTGTTGAGTTTGGAAAGTAAATATACGCAAAATCTGATATGGTGTCTGAGCATAAAGATTTTTGAGAAAAAATGCAACAACTCATTCAGATGAGGAGTTATGAATGAAAGACCATCCGCTGATATGGATAATTATTGGTATATCTGGAGCCGGGAAAACATCTGTTGGTAGGCTTCTGGCTGAACGACTAGAGTGTGATTATTTAGAGGGCGATCGCAGACACCCACCTCTCAACATTGTGAAGATGCTTTCAGGAACTCCTTTACAGGATGAAGATCGCCAACAGTGGCTTCTGGAAATAGAAGATGATATTAAACGGGCAATAGAGCGCAACCGAGAGACTGTGCTTACTTGTTCCGCCCTAAAAGTACTGTACCGAAAACAACTCACATTTTCCAATCAAGTCCAACTGGTTTGCCTAGATGTACCTGAATTAGAACTGAGGCGACGACTCACTCAGCGATCAAACCACTATATGAAGGTCGAAATGCTTGATAGCCAAATAGCTACATTTGAGCAAATTGTTGAAGAAGAGAAAGTGATCTGTGTAGATGGACTTCAACCGACAGTTGAAATTGTAAACGAATTACTAAGCAAAGCGGCTATCCTATTTCCAAAAATGAAGGAGTCTTGGTGGCAGCGATGCATTTATGTCGTTCCTTAGGCCAATGAAGCCAAAAGTTTACAATAGCGATCGCTAAAACGGTCTACTTATAAGTGCATTTCACACACAATCTCTGCGATGTCTACGACGGGCTATGACGCTCCTGCGGACGCTCGCGGACTCGCTACCGCTAACGCTACGCTATCGGCGTCGCACTTTCTCGTAAATTAGTTTTATTAACGCGCAATCATCGGGATTTGGGCAAAGTACTCGGATTGTTAATGAGGTAGTAACAGTTTAATGCGACACCGATAGCGTAGCGTTAGCGACGCAGGAGCGTCACAGCCCGTCGTAGACATCGCCTAGTTTATTGTCGAGTGAAGGCGATCGCAACAACAGGCTAATTTGTAAGAATAGAAAGCTGGGGACAATCGCGCCGCAAGAAAAACCTTCTCGACCTTGCTGGACAAATTCAGTTTGCCCCGGACTTTGACCACAAGACCTTGCGCGAAACTCGTCATGCTGCTGATTTATTAAGACATCATGGGTTTTTAGATGCACGTTATTACTCGTAAACGGCTGAATGAATTTGCTAAACTTTATCCAGATACAAATAACGCCTTGGCTCAGTGGTATGGATTGGTCAAGGGAAATGAGTTTGCCTCATTTGTAGAACTCCGTGAAATGTTTCCATCAGCAGATCAAGTCGGTAAATTGACAGTGTTTAATATTGGTGGTAACAAAGTTCGACTCATTGCCGCAATTCATTACAACCGCCAAAAGGTCTACATTCGGGCTGTGTTAACGCATTCAGAATATGATGAAGGAAAGTGGAAGGAATAATGCAAAGTTTCAACCTAAATCAAACCATCAGTGCTTGGTCATCCATTGCCGAAAACGTCTTTGTTCCTCACACAGAAGAGGAATATGAACGCTTAGTTGAGATCCTTGATTGTCTCATTGATCAAGTTGGTGAAGACGAGACGCATCCACTCGCATCTCTAATGGAAGTTATTGGTGTTTTAATTGAAAACTACGAAACTGAACACATTCCTGAGTTAGAGGCGATGCCTTCGGCAAGCCGCTAAGAGCGTCTACGCTTAACTTCACCCAGTATGAATATGCAGTGGCGTGTTGTCGAGTGAGGGCGATCGCTAAAACGGTCTACTTCTTTTGCATTTTACACACAATCTCTGAGATGTCTACGACGGCTGAACGTTATGCTGGGGTTATTCGTTCCAACGCTAGTTACGCCATTAGAGTTAATAGGAGCGCAAAATGAGGAAGAATGATGAGGCAATTAGCCAAATACGTAAAATTCGCCATATTATATCTCTAGAGAATGGACACAACCCCCAGAAGTTGGTGAATTACTATATTCAACTTCAGAAACAATATCCCCACCTTATTCAGTACAAAGAGCAGCAGACAAAAGTTTTAGAATCCCCAACACAACAAGGTATTGAAACCGAAGTATAGAAGTGATCGATTAAGTCCGCAAAGTTATCTGCGGGAGATAATAGGGAATGTTACTGCGATGTCTACGGGCTATTCGGCGATCGCACTTTCTCGTAAAGTAGTTTTATTAACGCGCAATCATCGGGATTTCAGTAAAGTACCTGGATTGTTAATAGAGGATTGGACGATTTAATGCGATCGCCTAGTTTATTGTAAAGTGAGGGCGAGGCGATCGCAACAACAGTCTACTTCTTTTACTGCGATGTCTACGACGGGCTATTCGCCTACGCACTTTCTCGGAAATTAGTTTTATTAACACGCAATCATCGGGATTTCAGCAGAGTACCCGGATTGTTAATTGAGGCTTGGACGGCTTAATGCGATCGCCTAGTTTATTGTCGAGGAAGAGCGATCGCAACAACAGCCTACTTATTTTACTGCGATGTCTACGATGGACTATTCGGCGATCACACTATCTTGTAAATTAGTTTTGTTAACACACAATCATCGGGATTTGGGCAAGATAACCGGATTGTTAATTGAGGATTGGACGGTGTAATGCGATCGCATTCCCCATCCCATGTTGGCATAGTTTATTGTTGCGTTAAGGCGATCGCCATTCTACAGTAGGGTGCCTTGTCGCTCTTTGCAACGCACCCTACAATTTTCTAATTCATCAGTGTTTTCTGGGTTAGACAAAAAAAATGAGTATGGTATGGTGAAAATTGTAATGTTGCTGGGGTAATTAAGTCTATGTATGTTCTCAATAAAGCATCTACTGCCGATCAGCTTTCTGATCCTGTTTCCATTACAGCCTATGTTGGTTCATTGTCAAAGGCTCACGAAACAATTTTACATCCTGGTTTGCAAAAATACTTATTCACATTGAAACATCAATTAGATGATTATAAATACTATCAGGAAGAAAATAAGATTAAATTAGATATTAAAAACTACATTCAGGGTATTCTATACGAAGCAGGATTAATTTACGTCCAAAATAATCTATTAGAATTGGATAAAAATTTTACACGTGTCAAGTGTGATAAGTTTTTATCTGCTGAGGAAGATGTTTTAGAGCAATTGTGGCTCATGACGAAGGATGAACCAACTAAAGTTGTACAAGTCATTGCTCTTATTGAAGCAAATGGATACGAAAAGCGTATTGTCAGTTCTCCTGGTTACGGTAAATTTGAACTTACTAATATTCGGATTGGTCACCAACATAAAGAATTGTGTAAGTTTATTTAATTAATAGCACTAAATTTAATCTAAAAAGACATCATTAAAAAAAGGTTTTTTATTTACAGTTTATCGCCAAAGCAGATTTAATTTAATCGGAAAAACGGGACATAATAAGATTTATATGTTTATAAATTACAAAGAGATATTTTTATAGGAGAGCGTAAATCTTACATTTAGGCTAGAAATAGGCTCTTTATTCTCCCGCCGCAAAAAAACTTTGTATTATATGATGTTGAGGAGCGATCGCTCTTAACCCTATTTTTACAAATCCTCTGGCATAATCACAGAAATTAATTGATTACAATTCTTTCGATAAATTCTAAAATCGCTATCAAATGTTAGCAACTCATTATCAGGATACAGTTCTGTCATTCTCACCAAACACGCATCTGCTAATGACATTGGAACTGACTGATATTGCCGCAACAATTCTTTAATCACTGCCACTTCTTCACTCAAACACATCGAAATTAATATCTTTCCCTCGTCGAGTAAAGACATCACCGTATCTTGACCACCGTAGATATTTCGCAACAAGAAACAAGTCTCTACAATCACAGGCTCACAAGTCAGTAAAGGCTGCTCAATTGTAGCTAACGTGTTCATTACCCAGGTATGAAGATGCTCTCTGCGATTAATAAAGGCTACTAATGGACCAGTATCGATGATGACTCGCTGCTTCATTCAGTTCCTAAACCTTCCAGATATTGTTTGTTCGTTGCCAAATCACCGGGGCCACCATCAACACAACCAGCAAATTGTTGAGCTGCTGCCAAAAATGAAATAGGCTCAATTTGTTCAATATTTATATTTTGTTGTGCTAACTGACTTTGCAGAAACTCAATAAAATCTAAGACCTCTTGTTGCTTCTCTCGCGGGAGCGATCGCATTTTTTCAGTGGCAGTTTGTATAATACTCAAGGGAACCTCCAGAGCTTATTTATCTGTCTTTTCTGCGTCCAATCATTTCAGTCTAGCAGGTTAACACTTTATGGAGCAAATGGACAAAATATTGTACTATAGTGTGAATAAAAATTTTATCTTCTGCTGCTCAATTTAGCTACTACGCACCATTTAATCTAAAAAATCGTCATTTGAAATAGTCTTTTATTTTACAGTTTTTATTTGAGCAAAATGCTTTTCAAATCTAAAAACCTGAGTGCATAAGAGTTATACTATCTAAAGCATCAAAACAGATTGTTATTACATAACCCTGCAACTCGCATTTAGGCTAGAAACAGGCTCTTTTTTCTTCCGCCGCTAAAAAACCTTGCATTATATGATGTTGAGGAGCGTTGGCGCGTAGCCCGCCGGAGGCATCGCTAGGTTCGGAGTAATCCCAAGAGTGCATTTGACGGAAAGGAAGACCCATCTTTTGGAAGACGTACTTCTCTTTCACACCAGAAGCTACTAGGTCAGGCTTCAGCGCTTTGATAAATTCCTCGAATTCATAAGCGGTAACGTCGTCATAAACGACGGTGCCGTTTTCGATGTAGTGAGTGGTACGTTTGTAATCGTCATTATGAGCGAACTCATAACCAGTACCAATCATCTTCATGCCCAAGTCTTGGAAAGCTGGGACAACGTGGCGAGGACGTAGACCACCAACCATGATAGCAACAGTCTTACCTTCCAAACGGGGGCGATACTTAGCAACTACCGCATCCATTGTGGGCTGATACTTGGCGATAACCTTCTCAGCGTTTGCTTGGATTGTTTCGTCAAACTTAGAAGCGATTTCCCGTAAAGATTCAGCAATCTTGGTGGGGCCGAAGAAGTTGTATTCTAACCAGGGTATACGCTAGGCTGAAGCCTAAAAGCTTTGTATATCAACCGTTTTGCAAGTCTGCGTTTTGTGTGGCTTTTTTTTGTCTTAAAGCTTGCGATTTAAACATCCAAAACTCTAGTGAAATGGTAATTTGATTTGCAAATTGTGGCTTAAGGGGTGTGAAGTTTTAGCTGTATACTCAACAGAATAGGAATCGAACCTTAACCCTCGACTGGAGATGCAACAGTGGTGTATAAGTCAAAATTCGCTGGCGAATAACATTATGTTGTCCGGCAAATTTTTGCAACAACTTGCAGATTACTTGTCAAACTTTATACACTAGGCTAAAACGCGAGTGTATTTGGCATGAAAGTACAGGGAAGACGGATGAGTCAAAACGGAGTGCTGCATCTAATGGAAAGCGAAAATCCGTTCTCGGAAACTTGGTTAACTTTGTGCGGTCGTAAGATTCGGGCTACTCACGCTCTACCCTTGCAAAAGTTTAATGCTGGTGAGAACTGCTGTACAGTCTGCGTTAAAATGCAACGCGGTAACTCGTTGCTGCACTCAAGGCTTTATGCAGCATGAGTGCGCGGCAAGTGGGGACTGGTTAGACTGCCTTTAAAATCCTTAGAATTTTGTGCCTAAACCTATTAGGTTTTTATCGTTATTCTTCGCCAGAGTTTTTTTTGATGGTTTTTCATGGTTGTAAATCATCCGTCGATGAGTATACTGTCCGTCACAAACTGGGTGGTGATCAGTGAACTTGCTTTCTTTGGGGTTAATGTCGAAGAGAGTAACTTCGTTGCTGACACTGCAATTCTAGGAAGAATTAAACCAGTGACAAGTATACTTCCCGAAAAAGGATTAGGTTGTTTTAGCAAGGACATACCCATACTCGACTTCGGTATAGTATGCCGAAGCATTGTTTTCATTTGTAAATGTTTGCTGACGCAAGGGGTTAAGGCTCCGTAGCGACGTATGTTTTACGGCGGCGATCGCTGACACTCCCTATCGAACCTTAACCCTTGACAGAGTTTCGCTCAACTAAAATTGCACGACTACTGCGCGATCGCTAACTCTCCCGATTGGGACTTAACCCTTAATCGGTTTATCGTTCAATGTAATTCGCTTTACTTGCGCTAAGGAAGCCTTAAGGGTTCCGGTTTTAGTTACACGAATGTAAAGCGTATTGCGTTAGGGGCGATCATTGCAGTAACTTCCAACTTCAACTTACGACTTCACCAACTAGCTGGTGGAAGTTGTAAGTCAGGAGTTGGAAGTTAAGGTACGACCAAGCATCGCGGTGAGGATGGCTAACGTCTCCTCAGTTCGGCAGCGGTGGCAGAAACAACCGGGCTTTTGTATCCCGGTTGCGTTAACCAAAAAATATCCCCTTGAATTTCAGATACCACCAGTTTTTTGCCGTGCAAGCTAGGACGCACTGCACCGATGTACTCCACTTGATCGCCAACCTCAAAGGTATCAATCGGGACGACATTTTTGGAATCGTCTACTTCATGATTTTGATTCTTGTGTACAAATTTATTTATTTTTTTTTCTTTGCTGTCAGAAATCTCAGAAAAAGGTGGCAAAGGTGGCAATCTTTCGGCTGTATTACTTGCTGTATCTGGATTAGAGGTAGTTGTTATATTAGTTGCTACCTTTGAAGACAATTCATTAGTATCTGTCGCCGTACTGGATGCTGTATCTGAATTTGAACGATTTTCACTCTCTGTTGCTACCTTACCCTCTTCCGGTTGCCATCTCCACATCTGTAAAACTTTGCCGCGAATCTTCTTCTTCTCGCACTTCACCCACCCAATACGCTTTAAGCACTCAGTCGCCCGCATCTGTAAACTGCGCTCCTGCTTGCCAAGTTCGATTTTGAGACAGTTACTCAAAATGTCGCTGACGGTGGTTTCTGATTGAAACTCCAAGAATGCGTCAATTGCTTCGTCCCAGGTGTCGCTTACCTCATGGCGTTTATTTAGCAGGGCGTTGCGCTTTTCGTCACTTTTAGTTAAGCGGTTTTCCTCTCCATTGCGATAGGACATAACGGCTGCTGCCCACAACCTGTCCCGCTCTTCAGCCAGTTTCTCTACAGGGATTTCGTCAACAGTGACAGGGATAATCCAGTACCTTCTGTGTCCCTCCGGGTCAACCAGGAATTCCGCCGGGTTTACACTGCCCACAAAGCAGCTAGTTCTGGGGAAGGATTCAATCGACCGCCCATAGGGAACCCGCAAGTTATCATCTTTGGTTGTGAGAAAACCCCGTAAACTCGCTATCTCTTTGCGTCTAAAAACTGATTCGAGTTCTGCTAGCTCTAAAATCCAAAATCGTCTCAGCTTGAGCCGTTCGTCTTTGTCATTGTTGCCGCTGGCAATCGTGTCATCGAACCAGTCAGGGTTAACAGCTAGCGTTCGCCAAAAGGTCGATTTTCTAATGCCCTGGCTTCCCTGCAATACTACAGCTGTGTCATGCTGACACCCAGGTTCAAATACCCGCTTCACTTGTCCAATTAAATGTTTTCTCATGAAAACGTTGTGCAGCGGTTCATTGCTGCCAAAGTAGCGAGTCGCAAGATCATCTAATATCCCCAGGTCAACGGATGAATAATGCTGGGCTACGCGCTCCAAATACTCTTGCACCGGAGAGTAAGAACGTTTTTTAGCAAGACTAAGCACTATCTGCGATGCCTTCTCGCTGCTGATGTCGATGTCAAACTCATCAATCAAGTTAATTGCCAAGGTATCCATGTCCAGAGGTTCGCCGTCTAATTCCGGTCTGATGGTCATGGTGTTAAACCGTAGGCGATGTCCCCATTCAGCGGCAATCAAGTTAAGCATTTGCTTACTTTTACTCCGGGCTGGTGATACCCCTTCTTGACTTGATTCGACTGTGCTTTGAATTTCTCGCTCCAGGCGCTCGATAAAATCTTCTCGGTTAAAACCTTTTGCCATTCCCCATTCCACCCAATCTGCTATATCGCCCTTGTCTGGACAATCTGACCACAGCGCCGTAGGAGACACTTCCACAAACGGCATTTCGACCCTGACCGCCGCATCTGCTAGCGCTGCTGATTTTTTTCGCCCTGGATTGTCGTTGTCAGGAATGTAAATCACTCCGGCAACACCTGCTGCCTGAAACATCCGCATCCCATTTGATAGGTCAGCTTCACCCCAACAACTCCCTTGGAAAGTGAACGCCACCAGTCCCAAACTCCGCGCTGCCTCTACACAAGTTTCACCCTCTACCCCTATAATCCATCGCCCTTTGCCGTATTCTTTAACTTCATCTATTCGGTACGGCGGCCATGGGTCTAATCCCTTGCCAGGGACAGGCCAACCGTCTTCATCCATTCGCGCCGGATAAACCTTTTTGCTATACCCCTTGGGTTTGGCATAGTCTGGTTTCTCAACTCTTCTCACAAGTTGAGTTTTAGAGTAGGGATACAAGACATCTGTTTCATAGGTTTTTATATCTGTCCGTCTCTCTGGTGTGGTGACTGGCAGGGGCAGAGTCGCTAGGCGGATAGTGCCTGTAGTTACAGGTTTTGGTTTGGGTGGTGTCAGTTGGAAATGCTGACGGTGATTTTGTACGTAATCGCTGACCGCTCCCGTTTTCACGTAGATGGGGTAGCCGTCTTTGCTGTCTTTGATATGCTTCCAGCCGTTTGGTGTTGTGTCTGTGCGACGGCATAACACTGCATCACCGCTAGCAGCTACGCTACACCAGTCAGGTTTACCGCATAACGGACAAGGGTTTGCTTTGGTAGCTTCTGCCCAATCTCTTTCTTGTTTAGAGGCACTTAAACGGTAGACGTGGTAAACTTTCTTTGTCATGGTTCGACAATCTCGAATGGTTTAAGTTTGTAGATGTTTGATTCACTTTCACAGTCGGTGTCCTTCTCTCAACGCTATTCACTTTCGCCTGATCTTGGGATATGTGGTGGTTTAGTCAATAGTTCGCCAAACTTGCCGACATGACTGCCACTGAGCAAAAAATACTGTAGAAATTGCACCAAGTGCAGCACAATAGAACTAAGTATACTTCCCCTTGGAGCAACTACCGATGTGTACAGTGGTTCAACTGAGTGGAATTTAGCCTTGGAAGGTGTGCAACCACCGACCAAGGCATTTTAATTAATTACATCGGCTCTAATTCTCGGTCATCAACCCATTCGCGCTCATTGTCATCTGGCTCAAACCAAGGATGATCTTCTGGGAGGGAGACGTTGTACTGCCAGTCCATACCAGTCCAGGAAAGACCAAACACTGTTACTGGGTACAAAATTTCACCCTGCCTCACCTTTATCTTGTGCAGCACGGTTTGACCAATGTAATATTCTGGCTTGTCGAATTCTTTACTCACTCGCAAACGCCAAAACCTTGACGCTTGACTAAAAATGCCCAAAGTGGGCGCGTCAGACGCTATCATTCTTATTGCCTCTTAATCGTGGGTCTGTAAACTGAACGATTGGGGGGAAGTCGTGCTGGTGGGGGAGATGTAGTAGTTTCTCCTGCCAGGGCGCGTTTTAAGCGCTGACTTCATTTGTCACATCAGGTATCTGAAATCATTGAAGCAGATTTCGCAACAAATTGCGATCGCACTTCTTTAGCCGGGATGATTATTTATCCATCCCATGTGGGTAGTGAACTTGGGAGCGACACGACGCTACGATTTACTCGCTGTTTCCTTGTCTACTATCGTTTACTTTCTGTCTACAAACAGTCTAAGCTACTATTTCCTTGATTGTCAACATTGTAGACAAATCTGTAGACAATGAATGCTGGTTGACCTACTATGTAGACATAGATGTTTACAGATAGTCTACAAATGCGTAGTAATGTAATTTCATACCGCTTGACTGATGCTGAACTAGAAGCACTGCAAGCTTTCCAAGTTTCAGAGGATAAATCCCCAAGTCAGACAGCTGCAAGATTGCTGAGAGGAATGTTAGCAGGGATTGTAGAACCGTCTACACTATCGTCTACACCTGTAGACATCAAGTCATTGGTTAAGCAAGAAGTAGAAGCAAGCCTAACTGAAGTGCGATCGGAACTAGAAACGCAACTAGAGACACGGCTGGAGGAACTGCGGGGAAAATTGAAAGCCCGGCAGTAGAGGAGAATAGCGCTACTACCGGGCAGCCAAGCAATGAAGAGTTAATCCTAACCCGCGATCGCACGCTCAACAAGCTGAAAGTGGGCAAGCAATCAACGGCAGGAAAGGCGATTGAGGCTTTTATCAAGGAACTAAAGCACGGTTTGTAGTCAACTTATGCACGGTTTCAACCCGTCTACACCCCAACAACAGGAGGTGACAAGTGCGGTTGCAATGCCACGATAGACGGTGACAAGTGCGGTTGCAATGCCTCAATTGACGGTGACAAGTGCGTTTTGTGTGCGGTTGTAGTGCGTCTACACTGTCTACAGGTGTAGACGGAGTTGTAGACGGCTAAAACCCGCTCTGGATAACGTTTTTAGCCATGCAGACAAATTTTTCCGGTGCCATTTTTAACAGAAATTCCCAAAAAATAGGCATTTTATCTAGCATATAAGGTCTTGCAGGTGTGAGAGCGGCAACCAGAGTTAGGGTGAGGTAGTAACCGAGCTTAAAATGAGGTAGTAACCGAGCTTAAAATCCAGTCACAGCAAGCAATACGGCAATAGATATCAATCAATTATCTTCAAAGGTAATAAATAGGTAGGAACCGCTTCTAATCCAGATACAGCAAGCAATACAGCCGAAAAGTTGCCACATTGCCACCTTTTTCTCAAAAAAAAAAGACAGTGAAAAAAAAATAAAAAAAAATAAAAAATTTCGCCCACAAGAATCAAAATCATGAAGTAGATGTGGCGAACTGTAGATCAAGTAGACAGCACCTCACTGATTTGATGCCGTGCCAGAGCTTGCCTGAGATATTCCACCTCAGCCCTTAGCCGTGCATTCTCCTGTATCAACGTATCCATGTCATCTTTTTTATCCACTGCCTGCTTAATTACCTTCCTCCGGTTCTCCAAGCTGAACCACTTCTGATAAATCTCAGTGTGAATCTCTACAGAATGCCCCAAGTTATCAGCAGCAGCTTTAATTGGAATGCCCATCATGTGCGCTCGAATCGCCCAAGCGTGGCGTAAATCATAGGGCGTAAACGGAATATTTACGCGCCTAAACCATGATGAACAATTAACCCGAATAGTGTTGATATCTGTAAAACTAGTTCTGCCATCAGTTTGAGCTTTTAACAGTTCCAAATACTCTACGTTTTTTAAATCAAACAAGTAAACCCATTCAGGATGTAGCGGTAAAGCTTCTCTGTAACCAGTCTTAGTATCTGGGTGAACTTTCCATGTATTATCTTTATTTTCAGGACTCAACCACCAATCAATTTCAGGATTTACAAACAGTTCTCTTGGGCGTAGTCCATAAGTAGCAAGCATTCCATACACCCATTCCCACATCTTCCAACTGTCTAAGCAATTCTTTTTAATTGTTAGACTTCTAGTCAAAGAATAATGATGAAAAGATTCCTGATATTTGATGATATCCTCATCACTGGGAATGTCCCTAGTCTGACTTTTGGGTTGTGTAGCTTTAAAGTGTTCGAGGGTGAAGCCAGTTAAATTAAGAGTTGCTTTTAAAACCTTCAACGATTTAACGGCGCTGTATTTGGCAGAATCTCCCGTCAACTCTGCAAATTTTTTATCAATCTCCGGTTGAGTCAATAAAGTATCTAGCCCAATCAATCGCCGTAAATACTCCTTGTAATAGAAAAAGGTGTGTTTACTTTTTTCTGTTAATTTTCGTGTTTTGAAATACTCAGTTTCAAATTCTTCTAAAACATCACCAAGGGTTTGGGATCTGTTGCTGACCTTAGCGATTTTACCCAGATATTTATCAGTCCATTCAAACTGTTTACGGGCGAGTAGCTTGCCTAGCTCGTTTGCCTCTTCCTCAGCTGTTCTCAACCCGTCCAAGCTTGCAGGGATGTTTAGCGAAATCTTGTACTGCTTAAAACCAGTTCCTTTAGTGTCGCGATCGCCCGGCTTGATTGGTAGGGATGCTTGCAATTGAATAGTGTCCCGTGCCACGACCAAACCCACTTTGACCTTAGCGGCTTTTAGACGGGCCCTAGTGTCTGTCAAACCTTTCTCAAACTTACGTTCCAGATGCTGCCGAGTAGCCTTCATGTGTTTCTGCGTTCCTAGATAGCTGCCATCGGTAGATGCTGGCGGAATGAAATCCTCAAAAACGTCGTCCTGCGCCTTGCTTTTCATTATGTCTTAAATGTGTCTTAAAATTTAGTCCATTTAGAACAATGTTTAAACTAAGCAAAGTTAGACGTGGACTAAATCCTGGTATCACAACACATTAAATCATACTTCGTACAGGGTATACCATAAGCTTCTTCCATGTGACGGCTGATGTAGTTCATCGACCGGTAACAGTGGATGAGGTTCATCTTCACATTGGGGGTCATCAACATTTCGTTGATGGTGCCATCACCTGACCACTGAGCGACTACGCGCAAGCCGATTTCTTCTAACAGGATGCGGCTAGCCCAAGCATCACCACCGATGTTGTAGTCACCAATGATGGCTACATCATAAGGAGTACCTTCAAACTTGAGTGTACCGTCTTTTTTCGCTTGATCTGCTCTGGTGAATACCCAGTCACGAACCATGTCGTTAGCAATGTGGTGTCCCAAAGATTGGGAAACACCCCGGAAGCCTTCGCAACGCACAGGTACAACTGGCTTGCCAATTTCTTTCGATGTTTTCCGAGCAACTGCTTCAATGTCATCCCCGATTAAACCGATGGGACATTCAGATTGAATGGAAACACCACGGTTGAGGGGGAAAAGTACATCTAGTTCTTGGATGAGCTTGACAAGTTTCTTGTCACCACCAAAAACGATATCTCTTTCTTGGAAGTCAGAGGTGAAGTGCATAGTACCAAAGGTATCAATACCTGTGGTGCCGATATAGTAGTTACGACGACCAGACCAAGACCAGTAACCGCAACCTACAGGCCCGTGGCTGATGTGGATCATGTCCTTAATAGGGCCCCAAACCACACCTTTAGAACCGGCGTAAGCACAACCACGAGCGGTCATTACCCCAGGCAGGGATTTGATGTTAGACTTAACGCCGCAATCGGACTTACCTTCTTCGTATACACTTAAGTGCTTTTCCCGTTTTTTCTTAGCTTTATCGGGGTAAGCGTCTAGAACTTCTTTAATTAGCTCTTTTCTTTCTTCGATGATGTTTTGATTTTCTGGAGGTGTCATATTTAGCCTCTGTGACTCGTAAGGATCGGGGCATAGGGGGACTAGGAGTCCCCTCTAAGGTTAGGGGGGAGATGCAAGAGAGAGGTAAAAGGAAAGATATGAAACTCTTCCTTTTTCCTTTTTGTCAAGCTAGTTTTGAGGGTTTGTAGTAAGCACTTTAGTGCTTAGAAAATAAGGACTAAAGTCCTGACTACGAACTTGCTTACCCATCAATTTAAACTGAGCATTCTTTCTTGGCAGCGACTTATGATACAGGAGCTTCAGCAGCAGTCTTACCAACCAACTTGGCAGCATTTTCGTCGCTTTCGAGGATACCGAATTCAATCAACAATTCTTCTAGTTCTTCCATTTCGATGGGTGTAGGAATAGCCAGATTCTTGTTGTCGATAATTTTTTGAGCCAAAATCCGATATTCGTTAGCTTGGTTGCTTTCAGGTGCGTACTCGTTAACAGTCATCCGGCGCAATTCTGCGTGTTGAACAATGTTGTCACGAGGTACGTAGTGAATCATTTGGGTGTTCAACCGTTTTGCCAAGGTTTCGATTAGTTCGATTTCTCGGTCTGTGTTACGGCTGTTACAAATCAAACCACCCAAACGCACGCCACCGGTGTGAGCATACTTAAGAACACCACGAGCGATGTTGTTAGCAGCGTACATCGCCATCATTTCACCAGATGTAACGATGTAGATTTCTTGTGCCTTACCTTCGCGGATAGGCATTGCGAAACCACCACACACAACGTCACCTAATACGTCGTAAGATACGAAGTCTAGGTTTTGGTAAGCACCATTTTCTTCTAAGAAGTTGATGGCAGTGATGATACCACGACCGGCGCAACCTACACCGGGTTCTGGCCCACCAGATTCTACGCAACGTACACCCCGGAAACCGGTGAGCATTACTTCTTCGATTTCGATATCTTCTACTGCACCACGTTCTGCGGCGAGGTGAAGAACGGTTGTTTGAGCTTTGCTGTGTAGCATCAAACGGGTGGAGTCAGCTTTCGGGTCGCAACCGACGATGAGGATGCGTTGACCCATTTCTGCCATAGCTGCTAAGGTGTTTTGGGAGGTGGTAGATTTACCAATACCGCCTTTACCGTAGAAAGCTATCTGTCTGATGTTTTCGTCTGTCATTGTTCCTGTTTCCCTGCAATTGGTTGGTTGGTGGGTATGCGCGTTTGTCAGTTGCGTTCACGCCAGTTGAGCGACAGTAGTGAGCGCGTGTAGAGCATCGTTGGTAGCGTTGGCATAAATGCCTGCTGGGGGCGATCGCTCCACAGCTAAAATTATTGAAAGTAAGTACATCGATCTTCCTCGTTAAAATTTTTTTCTTTTTGTTGTTTGTCCTTTGTTCTTTGTCATTTGTTCTGACAAAGAACAAAGAAAATTACGCAATTTACAAATACGTCATAATGTGTTTCAGCTTGAAAAACTAAATAGGACTTGATGTTGTTATTTGTCAACAATCAATGCATAAGTCCTATTACTTGTTCAAAATAGCGCCCTTCATATTTGTGACGCGATCTAGTGCAGCTTTGGTGTTTTCTGCTGACACTCCACGCACAGCCATTGCTTCACCGAGATGCTTGGCGATCGCATCGAAGTGTGGTTGCTGTAAATTCAATCCTGCGTGGGTTTTGTCCATTGGACGACCGCCGTATTGCTTTGGCCCCTCAAATATTTGAGCTAAGAAAGCAACTAGATGATTGCGTTGCTTTGCCATGTCTGTACCAGCAAAAATGGGGCTGAGGAGGCTATCTGTGGCAATGCGTTTGTGGAGTTCATCTACTACTTGTTCAATAGCTGGTTGTCCACCAATATTGTCGTACAATGTGCTCATATCCTGTTCCTTTGAAGCGAGTTGGATGATGAAAGAAAGCAAGTAGGCGCGATACCAATTCGTAATTCGTAATGACGCTCCTGCGTCGCTAACGCTGCGCTAACCTAATTCGTAATTAAGAAAGAATTGGTATGAAGCATTGACTGAAGACAATGATTCGGTTCAAGTCCTACTTTCTGTTTGTGGCTGAATGCATATTAGGGCGTATTTGTCGAGTACGTTAAGTCAAGAAAGCAATTCCTAAACTGCTTCGACTACAAGGCTCTTGCTGACACGATCTTGTAATCTGGCTTCGATCGCAATTTTTAGGGTTGCTGTACTACTAGAACAGGAACCGCAAGCACCTTGCAGTACAACTTTAACGCGATCGCCTTCTACATCATAGAGTTCTACATCTCCCCCGTCTGCGATGAGTACGGGTCTGACTTCTTCATCAAGAACCTTTTGAATTAGAGCAATCTTTTGCACATTGGTTAGCGATCGCTCTTTAGACGTAACAATTTCTGTGGCAACTTTTACGCCGTAATTGTTGAGAGCAGGTGAGGCGTATTCCTGTTGAACTGATCTAATAATATCATCGATATTAGCCAGACAGGAACCGCATCCGCCACCAGCTTTTACATAATTTGTTACTTGTTCAGCATCCGTGAGATGATTTTCTAGAATGACGCGGCGAATCTTAGATTCGCTGATGCCAAAGCAACTGCAAACTAACGCGCCATCATCATCATCATCGTGGGTAGCTAAAGGAATGCCACGATAATTATAGATAGCGGCTTCTAGCGCTTCTTGTCCCATGACAGAGCAGTGCATCTTTGCTTCTGGTAAACCACCCAGGTAATCTGCAATGTCTTTATTGGACACTTTCAGAGCTTCATCTAAAGTTAAACCTTTGATCATCTCGGTTAATGCACTAGAAGAAGCGATCGCACTAGTACAGCCAAAGGTTTGAAAGCGAGCATCTAGAATCTTATCAGATTCGACTTCCACTTTCAGGTGCAATCTTAGAGCATCACCACAAGCAATGCTACCGATTTCGCCCGTTGCAACCTTAACTCCAGGTTCGCTAGTTTCTTCGATTGCTCCCTGATTTTTGGGATCGTAAAACAGTTCTAATACTTTATCAGTGTAGTCCCACATGATTTTTTTCCTTTGTCATTAGTCATTAGTCATTTGTCCTTTGTCCTTTGTCATTTGTCATTTGTCCTTTGTCCAAAACTAATGACCAATGACTAATGACTAGTGACTAATGACTGTTCTTGCAGCCAACCTGCATCATCATTTTTGAAGGGTGAGAGGGCGCGTAAACGTTCTACAATACTGGGCATTACCTCTATTACTTGATCGATTTCGGCAACTGTAGTGTAGCGACAAAGACTGAAGCGAATGGAACCGTGCAAAGTTGTGTAGGGTAAGCCCATAGCCCGGAGGACGTGAGAAGGTTCTAGAGAACCGGAGGTGCAAGCAGAACCGGATGATGCACAGATACCGTATTTATTCAAGGATAGTAAGATAGCTTCACCTTCAATATACTTGAAGCCGATATTTGTAGTATTGGGCAATCTCTGCGTTATGTCACCGTTGACTACACAATCGGGAATTTTAGCAAGTAAAGTTTGTTCGAGGCGATCGCGCAGCCTTCTTTCTCTTTTGGTGGCTTCTTCTAAGTGTAACAGTTCCAGTTGGGCAGCTTTGCCCAAGGCGATAATTGCTGGAACATTCTCTGTTCCCGCCCTACGTCCGCGTTCTTGGTGTCCCCCAATCATGAAGGGACGGAACCGAACCCCGCGCCGAATATA
Source organism: Nostoc sp. CHAB 5836 (assembly GCF_020829445.1). GTDB lineage: Bacteria > Cyanobacteriota > Cyanobacteriia > Cyanobacteriales > Nostocaceae > Nostoc. The sequence goes on along the minus strand of NZ_JAIVFV010000044.1, from coordinate 8,852 downwards.
CAAAGCACCAATTCCTTTCGGCCCGTGCAACTTGTGACCAGACAGGGTTAACATATCCACGGTGCTAGTCTTCATATTCAACGGGATTTTTCCCACTGCTTGCACCGCATCTACATGGAAGATAGCGCCATATTCTTTTACCCGCAACCCAATTTGCTCAATCGGGAAAACCGTGCCGGTTTCATTATTAGCATACATAATTGTCACCAAGGCGGTGTTACCCGTCAAAGAAGCTTCTAGTTCATCTAGATCCAGCTGCCCTTGATGATTTACTGATAGATAGGTAACAGTGTAACCTTGGGTTTCTAATTGTTTGCAGACATTGAGTACTGCTGGATGTTCAACTTGGGTGGTAACGATGTGTCGCTTTTCTGGTTGCGCTAACAGTGCGGCTCGAATCGCCGCGTTATCTCCCTCAGTACCGCAACTTGTGTAGACAATTTCAGACTCATCGGCTCCCAGAAGGGCTGCAAGTTGTTCTCTTGCGGTTCTCACTGCTTTACCGACTTGCCCACCAAAGGTATGCATACTGGAGGGATTGCCGTAATAATCCGTCAGGTAAGGTAGCATTACCTCTATAACTTCTGGGTCTACCTTAGTGGTGGCATTATTATCGAGATAGATGCAGTTATTTTGCATTGTTGTCTTCAATTACAAACTTGTACTGAGTTTACGGTGAGCGCAGTCGAACTGCGTAGCCGAAGTATTAAGAATTATTTAGGGATTACCAAGAAATAAATTATCCAATCTTGTGGGGTGGACATCTTGTCCGCCTTTAGTCACGGGCTCTCGTGTCGCCCACCCCACAAGAAAAGTTGGGTGTTTTTTATTTGCAAGTCCCTTAAGCTTCAGCACCCATCATTTGGGGTTGACGCTTTTGCAACTGTTCGGAGTATTTCTGGGAATAACAGTTAAACCAACGTTCCCAGTAATCTTGTTTATTTGTTAATTTAGCAACTACGCGGTTGTAATTGCTAAACCAGCCTTCCCAGTAATCGCTAGGCTGCTTAACGCAACCATCGCAAGTGGGACAACCAGCTTTACACGGAGGCATGGTATAAATGCTACCAACGCAGTTTGTACAAAGTTCAGGGTCAATCCAGTGCTGTCCATCAACCACTTTAACTGCATTTGTGGGACATACAGATAGACAGAGATTGCAGGAAATACACTGGCTAGTAATTTTGTAAGCCATGATTATTCTCCTTTTGGGGAATGGGTACTGGGGATTGGGCATTGGGGAGGCAGTGCCGTAGGCGGGATGAGGGAGATGAGGGGGATGAGGGAGATGAGGGAGACAAACAAAACTTCTAACTTTTGTACAGACACGATTAATCGCGTCTCTACTCCTAACTCCAAACTCCTAACTCCAAACTCCTAACTCCTAATGCCCTATGCCCTATTCGTTATTCCCTAATTCCTTAACGTATTGCTCGTAAAACTCCAAAGCAACCTTTTCAATCACGTCGTAAGCTTCAACAGTCTTGATTCCAGCTTCTTGCAATTTTTCTTGAGGACAGTTACCAATCTTGGAGACTAAAACTGCTTTGCAATCTGCGATCGCTTTCATAATATGCTCAAAGGAAGCTTCTTCGCCGTATCCACCTTGGCAGTATTGGTCAATTTTGCGATGACCGATAAAGCGAACTTCGTTTCCACCCACTTCGTAAATTTGGAATTCTTTCGCATGACCGAAGTGTTGGTTAACTAATCCGCCGCCTTTGGTTGCTACTGCAACTAAAACTTTCGGACTGTTGGCAATTTTCTTACCAGCTAGCGCTTTATCTTTGGCTACTTTAAGTTCTTCTTTAAACTTCTCAATTCCTTCGTGAACGGTGGCGCGTTGTTCCATGTCATATTCGGGAGCCATTTCCAAGAATTTCTCTTTGGAAAATTCCTGGCTGCGGTCTTCTCCCAATAATCCGACTGCATCGGCACGACACTGGCGACAGTGGCGCATCATTTTCATGTTACCAGAGCAGTTGTCTTGAACTTCTTTGAGTTCTTTGGGTGTGGGGCCGCGTTGACCGGTTAAACCGAAGTGTGTGCCATGTTCTGGTGCAGAAATCAATGGCATGATGTTGTGCAAGAATGCACCTTTTTCACGAATGACTCGATTCACTTCAACCAAGTGATGGTCATTAATTCCGGGAATCATCACGGAGTTAACTTTGCACAAAATGTCAGCATCTTTCAGGGCTTGCAATCCTTCCATCTGTCTTTCGTGGAGGATTCTCGCGCCTTCAAGACCTCTATAACGCTTGCGTCTGTAGTGAACCCACGGATAAATCTTAGCACCGATCTCTGGATCTACCATGTTAATGGTGATCGTCACGTGATCTATATTTAATTGTTTAATGCGATCGATGTAGTCTGGCAGCATTAAACCATTGGTTGATAAACACAGCTTGATATCTGGTGCTTGGGCTGCAATCAACTCAAATGTGCGGAAAGTCTTTTCTGGATTCGCCAGAGGGTCACCAGGGCCGGCAATTCCCACAACTGTCATTTGCGGAATCTTGCCGCCAATGACCAAAGCTTTGTGTGCTGCTTCTTCTGGTGTTAGCAATTCGCTAACTACTCCCGGACGGCTTTCGTTAGCGCAGTCATATTTGCGGTTGCAATAGTTGCATTGGATGTTGCAAGCTGGTGCAACTGCAACGTGCATCCGAGCGTAGTGGTGATGAGCGTCTTCGCTGTAGCAGGGATGTTTAGCAATGCGTTCTTGGAGCTTTTCGTCCCTTTCCACGGTGGCGCTGCTGTTGCTGTCGCAGCCGCAACCACCGGATTTTGCTTGGGTTGTCGATTCCGTAGCAGGGGAGTTGAGGAGTCGTGTAGACGGTGATGTCATTGAGTTTCGCAAAAGGTCGGTGGACTCGGCTGCCACTGTGGGAGATGCTGTTGCTGCTCTCTATGCCCAGGAATTGAAGTCGCGTCCTCCACACTGCCTGCAAACCTTTGGGTTCGGGCGACCTGTTTTCAAGTCAGGCAGGCGTAGATATCTGATGTTCGGCTGGTGTGTGTCAACGTTCGGTTCTTGGGTAGAATTAGTGCCTTGAGGCGCGACTTCTCTTCACTTCAGGCATGGTGCTATGTCATCCCTCCACTTACTTTTCGCTTCGTTTTGTTTCAGAGCGTTAAGTAATTGGCGATATAAGATTTATAGCAGCCGTCTCCCAGCCAGATATTGCGTCTCTCTAGGATAGAATTTATTGGATTTATTAGGTTTGTACTCAAATACTAAAAACCCTAATTCTTCAAGCATTACAAGAATTAAAAAAGTTTTTTTCGGGTAGGGGTTCTAGTATTTTTTGCTTGGGGTTCTAGTGTTTATAGATGGGGGTTCAGGATTTATTTGTACTCAGCTAAAGCCCAATTACAGCAAGGATTTTAACTAACTTGAAACTGGGTTTGTGTTATTTAAATGTGTACTCAGATTGCCCTCAAATTCCATTCAAAGCAATAAATGCCAAGGGTTTGAGGGTGAAAAACTGAAGTAGTCTACATCGTTCTACTCCCGAAACGTGTGAAATTCAATTCTGTATCTAACATATCATTTTTTTCCGGGTAAAAATGCAATTTATATTTTTTTAATTTTTGCTTTGACAATGATATTCAATTGGGGTTATAAGTCTTGCCTAGCAAGCTATATGAGCTACTGAAAATAGATATATTGCTGCACATAATTTTTGAAAAATTTAACTTCTAACTCCTTTTCTTTCATTCCCACAACCAGGAAATGGGTGGGAAACTCTCAGATTTTGTGTTTGAGAGAAACAACAAACTATAATCTAACATCATTGAGCGATGCCTATGGCGGTAAACTACGCAATGAATTTTCGGAATTGCTCACTACAAACCTTAGCAAAAAACCTAACCCCTACCTTTTCCCGATGCGGGAAGGGGGAAAATTCAAAGTCTCTCTCCTTCTAGGAGAGAGAAATAGAAGTGAGGTTTTACCGATACCGTGAAAAATCAGAGTGTCATTTAGGTACAATCAAACCAAGCGTGAAAAAATCTTAGTTATGATAGCCATCCCCCAAGAATCGTCAAAAATGACCGTTGAGGAATATCTCGAATGGGAACCTCACCAAGACCTTCGCTATGAATATGCCAATGGGGAAGTATTTGCTATGACAGGCGGTACAATTCCCCATAACGACATTGCACTTAACTTGTACACTGCTTTACGCCCCCATTTGCGTTCTAGGGGTTGTCGAGTGAATGTGTCAGACGTGAAAGTACAACTCACTCCTCAGAGTCGCTACTATTATCCTGATGTTATTGTCAGTTGCGACCCTCAAGACCTCAATGCCCGCAAATTTATTCAACATCCCAAGCTGATTGCCGAAGTTCTTTCGCCAGGTACAAGCGCTAAAGATCGAGATGAAAAATTCACTTATTATTTGACAATCCCCAGTTTGCAAGAATATATCTTGATTGACTCAGAACAAATCTCCGTTGAGCGTTACTGTCGGGGTGAGGGTAGGATGTGGCTTTACTATCCCTACACGGCTGGAGATATCGTCACTTTATCAAGTATTGAATTTGAGTGTCCAATTGAATTGCTGTATGAAGGTGTTGTATTTACCACTGAAGAGTAAAGAGAATGTTCCAGGTTAACTTTTAAAGAGCGATGTCTACGACGGGCTGTGACGCTCCTGCGGACGCTCGCGGACTCGCTACCGCTACCGCTAACGCTACGCTATCGGTGTCGCACCTTAAGCAACTGCATAACCTGTGTACGGTCTTAACTCTGGTGGACGAAAGCCAAGGACGATGTGTTCTTTAGGAATTCCAGCGCGTTCTAAATCGGCGGCAATGCCTTCTTCCGTGCCATCCCGTTGAATCCAGATTTTGCCATCAATTAGGTCAATATGAACCAGACAGCCATGAATACGGCGTTCGCCATCCCAACCTATATCCATCCACAAATAGCGATCATGGCTTCGATCAAACACCACTTCTGATTGAATATCCGCATAGGAATAACTCAGTGAAGCATATTCATCCAGGATAGTTTCAATCACCTGGCGATAGTGGTCTAATTGGGTATAATCCATTGTTTGATGACCTCCTGTTTTGGATCAAAGGTAATCAGCTTTAAACGATGATTTCTCAGTAAAAGTTTGCCGATGGGTTCTTCAAACAAATCATCAAAAACGTTAAGTCTTATGCGTGTAGCCCATCGTAGACATCGCTAGACTGTAGTCATAACCAACAATAAGCTGTCTGAGTTATGTGAGTCAAACAGGGTAGCAGGAGGAATGGGATGAAAGCAGTGATTATTCGTCGGTATGGCGCGACTGAGGTGTTGCAGTATGAAGATGTGGAGCAACCGAAAATTGAGCCAACGCAGTTACTTGTGAAAGTTCGTGCTAGTAGTGTTAATCCCATTGATTGGAAAATTCGTCAGGGGATGTTGAGTTTTATAACTGGTAGCAAATTCCCGAAGATTTTGGGGTTTGATGTGGCGGGAGATGTGGTAGCCGTTGGCTCTGATGTCACCCGTTTTAAAGCAGGAGACGCTATCTATGGTAGTACTAGCTTCCCTGGAGGAGGTTATGCCGAATTTGCAGCCGTTCCAGAAAACTTGGTGGCTCTCAAACCAACGAATCTATCTTATGAAGAAGCTGCGGCTGTGCCTTTAGCAGCGCTCACGGCTCTGCAAGCGCTACGAGATCAGGGAAATATTCAAACAGGACAAACTGTGTTGATTAATGGCGCTGCTGGTGGTGTAGGGATTTTTGCAGTGCAAATTGCTAAGGCTTTAGGGGCAGTGGTGACGGGAGTTAGCAGTACTAAAAATTTGGATTTGGTGAAATCTCTCTTAACAGATCGCGTGATTGATTATACGCAGCAAGATTTTACCGAAGATACAGCGCAGTATGACATTATCTTTGATGCAGTGGGTAAGCGATCGCTCTCACAAACCAAAAAAGTCCTCAAACCCAACGGAATTTATATCACCACGCTACCCAGCCCCGAAGTCTTCTTTGAGAGCGTCTTAACAGCGTTTCTTCCTGGTCAAAAAGCGAAATTTATCCTAGAAAAACCCAACACTCAAGATTTGGTTTATCTGAAAGAATTAATTGAAGCGGGTAAAATTCGCGTGGTAATTGATCGCACATATCCTTTACAAGAACTAACGGCGGCCCACAGTTATAGCGAAACTGGGCGTGCAGTGGGGAAAATTGCGATCGCAGTTAGCAATTAGACATAGGAGTGAAAAAGAATCTCAAACGCTTATTCTGTCTAGGTGAAAACCTAATTTCCGGAGATGTCTAATGTAGAGACGTAGCACTGCTACGTCTCTACAAGGGTTCTGGGTAACGTATATTTAATTTCTGGAGGGGAACGTGGATCAAATTCCCCCTTAGAAAGGGGGATTTAGAGGGATCTAGAACTTTTAATACCGACAAGAGGACTTTTCAAGCATCCTCTCAGCAGTAAATTAGAACTCTACACCATGTTTCTTGGCAATTTCAGTCAGTTTCTCACACTGATGTTGTGATGCTTGAGTTAATATCTCTTCAGCCTGTTCTTTTGTACTTCCTTCTTTAGGAATTAAATACTTAACATATAGGGATACAAAATCAGCTACGATCGCTAAACCGGATAAGCTATGTTTGTCAGCTTCTTTACCAGCGATCGCAGCTACCAAACCAGCCTTAATTGGATCTGGTTTAACTTTCATAAACTGATCAACAAGTTTCGGGATGTAGTCTGCTGGTGGCAAATTATCTAACTTACTTCTATCTGGAGTAAAGTTACATTCTGCGGCTTTCGCCTGCTCTAAAACACACCATTCGATGAATTCTTGCAATGCTGCATCGGGAACGCGAGGAAGATATTGATGTAGCGCTAAATCAGACACAAGCTTACCGTATAATTTTCTGTTTTATGCAAATGCATTAAGGCAAGCCTAACGCAATGTTTCTATATGTTTTAGTGTGGTACGCTACGAGTTTTTAATATCAGGCATTGGGAATAGGGCATTGGGCATTGAAATCATCTGGCACTACAAAACGCCCTTTATCTTGCCCTAAACTATTGAGTCGATTTGATGAGGAGCGAAACGGAATTAACTTAGCGATCGGAATGCCTCGGTTGGAAATAATGATTTCTTCCCCAAGTTCTACGCGTGATAACAGTTTTGAGAGATTTGTTTTAGCTTGATGAATATTTACGGTTTCCATGAAATTAAACCAAGTCTGTAAACTAAGTTTAGTCTGGTTGTCATAGTGCTGCAAGAGCGATCGCATTTTTGGTGTTGTCTATTTGTGTAAACAAGGGCAGACTATAAAGTAGGTATATATAGGAATCCGGTTTGATTTTTGAACAACATTAAGTATTTGTAGGGTGCGTTAGCGACAGCGTAACGCACCATTCTTAAGGATTCGGTGCGTTACGCGAAACGCTAACGCACCCTACGTATCTGTTCAGAAATCAAATAGTAGTCCTATATATATTATTTGTTCATGAAACCTGCTTTACACAAAGGGCAATTAATCAGATGGAAGGATGATCGCGGGTTTGGTTTCATACAACCCGATGATAGTAGTCAAGAAGTTTTTTTACATATTACAGCATTCAATGAGCTAATGATTAACTAAAAAATCATTAGCCATTAGCATTTTTTAAGCAGTCCGAAAACGCGCTAACTCTTCACCCGTCTTCGCATCATGAGCGTGGACTGTACACACCAAACATGAATCAAACGATCGCGCCACATGACCAACTTCCACTGGGTCGCTAGAATCATAAATGGGTGTGCCAATTAAAGCTTCTTCGATGGGGCCGCGGATTCCTTCACCGTCACGAGGGCCGATATTCCAAGTACCAGGGGCAATCACTTGGTAATTCTTAATCTTACCGCCCTCTACTTCCACCCAGTGACACAAAGAACCCCGCGCCGCTTCCGTTGCACCCCAACCGCGCCCATCTTTTTCTGTAGGTTTAATATACCAAGGGTCGTTTAACTTAAATTCGCGCAAACAGTGTTCAGCTTGACGATATAACTTGACAAGTTCGTGAACTCGTGCTAGCTGACGTACATGAATACTAGCACCACCCATTCGTTTGAATACATCGAGGATAAAGCCGTCGTAGTGTTGCCAAGATTCGCCATGTTGACCACCTGCAACTAATTGACGCGCTAAGGGGCCAGCTTCCAAACGTCCGAAGTCTTTGTGCAGGACTGCACTTGACCAAGAGTAGGCGTTATCGAAGTCTTTGGTATTGATTGCAGTGGGTTTTGTGGTGCGATCGCTAGGGTGAATATCTGCTGTCCCTTCATCGTACCAAGAGTGAGTTGTATTCTCGCGGGTAAATGACTGATCCATTAAAACGTGAGTGTCTGCGAAGCTGTCATACACTCCACTTTTCATGATCATCGCCGCATTTCGTCCTTCGATAGTCGGCTTTTGGTATTTATCTTCATGGGCTAAATATCCCCAAGTGACATATTTACCAACACCAGCACCATATCTATCTAGACCGATATCTAAACCCATGCGCCAATAAAAACCTAAATCGGAATCTCGATGATTTCGGTCTTCATCCAACCAATCTCTAAAGTCATCATAAGTTTGGATTTGTTCGTAGCGTTCTAAAGAACAACCCAACCACACTGGTTCTAACCAATTGGTGCGGAAATATTCCAGAATTGCCCAAGCGCGGGTAATGTCTGTGAGAGTGGGGGCGCACATCACACCACCAGGAACCATATAACTGCTGTGGGGCCATTGTCCGCCTAAGAGGGCATAAATTTCTACAGGTTTGGCAGAAATTGTTATACCTAGTTCGTAAGATTTGCCAGTGAAAGCAGCAAAGCGTCTGGTAGCTTCGTC